>JAJQAF010000216.1 GCA_021203945.1 Campylobacter sp. | reverse complement strand
CCTAAAGACGATCATTATTTCAAGTCTTGACGAAAACGGTCAATGCGTAAGCTCTTACGCTCCGTTCGTAAGAGACGGGGACGACGTGTTCTTTTGCGTAAGCTCCGTAGCACGACATTATCATACGATAAAAGCAAATCCCGATAAAGTTTCCATAATGTTTATCGAGGACGAAAAAGACGCCGGAACGATTTTGGCTAGAAATCGCCTAAGCGCAAACTGCGAAGTAAGTATTGTCGATGATGCGAAAAGAGATGAAATTTTCGATAAACTCCAAGCGAAAAATCATAACGACGGCGCGTTTTCGGACATTAAAGGCATGAAGGATTTTTATATCATGAAAGCAACTCTAAAAAAAGGCAGATTTGTTAAAGGATTTGGTGCGGCATACGATACCTTGGGCTTAGAAATAACAAAAGGGCTTCAAGACGCCGATCCTCACACTAAAAGATAATATTTTTAAGCCCAAAATTTTGGGCTTAACTCATTAAAAATTAAAATAACGCTCGGCAAACATCAAAGCAATTTTCAAAAGATATTTAAGAATTGCTTATTTATAACGTTTAATTCAATGCATCTTAAAAATGTGCTATTGAATAATCGATGACCATAACCAAAATACGGCTTTAATCAATAGATGGTGCGGAAATTTGAAAAAGATATTGTTAAATTTCGATATGATTTTATTTATAGAAATTCTAAAATTCCTATATTTTCAAAGATTTTGTATCCAAGCTTCTTAAAGGACTACGAATGAAGTGAAGTAGAGCAAAAGAGAATGACGACATAAAATTCAGCTTAATCAATACAGTAATTTTAACAGAGCCAATTATTAAATTGCATTAGTGTCTTGCCTTTGTTTTCGGCTTTGCAAGTTAGCAAATTTATAAATTTACTCCAAGCGGCATTAGATATAGATTTAGGTAGGTGTCTATCTTTCTACGAATTTTAACTTTATCGCTAAGTCCTACGTTCTGTGGATGGCATAGCTTTGCTTAGTGCATTTCTTTGATTTGAAGTTCGGATATGTTGTTCTTTTAGTAAAGAAATTATCAAATTTTATAGACAAATCAAGGATAGGTTCTCGCTACGCTCGTAGCCATTCATCCCAACCGCTAAAGCAATTAGAATTTGCCTGAAAGGTTTTAAATTTTATTTTTTGATTTTAGTTTTTAGTATTTTTTAATTCAACAAGCAATATAATTCTTTGAATATGATAATAAATTTCAATATTAAAGGAATAACCAAAATGTTGAAGAGTAAAATTTTTATCTTGATTTTTGCGTCCGTTAATCTGTATGCTGCCGATAATAACGTAACCAAACTGGACGAGGTGATCATAACTGCGACCGGGTTTGAGAGCTTTTTAAGAGACGAGGTTAGAAACGTTACCATTATAACATCGGACGACTTACAAGAGCGCGGTTATAGAGATATAAACGAGGCTTTAGAAAAAGCGCCGGGAGTTAGCTATATTTATAACGGAGCGGGGAGAAATATCGATATAAGAGGTCAGGGGCAAAAGGCAAACACTTCCGTAAAAGTCCTTGTAAACGGTATTGCTATAAATATGATAGATACTACGCCGACTAGCATTCATACCGATTTGATTCCGATAGAGGACGTTGAGCGCATAGAGATAATACCCGGCGGCGGTTCGGTATTATACGGTAGCGGAACGACCGGCGGCATTATAAATATAATCACCAAGCAAAAGGTTAGGGATTTTTTTGCGACCGCTTCTACAAAAATAGCTTCGTATTCATATAAAGATTTTAATTTTGCCGTCGGCGGAAAGGTCAGTGACGCTCTTTATTTAAAAACCGCCGTGAAAAATTTTAATACCGACGGATACAGATACGGCGAATGGCTTCGGGGATATTACGCGAATTTAGGCATAAACTATCAAATAAACGATATGCAAAGCATATCGATAAATCCAAGCTATTTTAAGGCAAAAGAAAAAAGCGCGAGATCTCTTAGCAAGCTTGAATTAAACGAAAATAGGAGACAAGCCGCTCAATGGAGCGATACGGTTAGCCGTAGAGTGGCGGTTGATGTAAATTATAATGCTAAATTCGGCGATGAATTCGAGCTTACTTTAACGCCTTATTATCAAAAAGAGACCGATGATATGGATAGCGACACGAAATTCGAAGATAAAAAACTAGGTTCGAATTTTAAAGGCAGATACATATATTCAAGCGGCGAAATCGTAGCGGGATATGAGTATTTAAAAAACGACGGACTAAGGATACTTGATGTTAGTATGGGAGCTATCGGTAGGAATTATACGAAATTTGATATGCAAAAGCGGACGCATTCGTTTTATATTATGCCAAAGTATGATTTTACCGATTATTTTTCGCTAAATGCCGGATATAGATACGAAAAAGCCCTTTACGACGTAGATAGACTTCAACGCACAACTATGATGGGTAGAACTACACGGAGCATGTTCGGCGATGAAAACGATATTTCAAATTATGCGTTTGAAATTACGCCGAATTTTAAATATTCAAATACGGGAAACGTATATTTTAAATTCGAGCGCGGATATACCTCTCCGGGTCCAAATCAGCTTGTAGATAAACCAAATCGCACGACTTACGCCATAAACAATCTACGACCGGAAACTTTTAAAACGTATGAAATAGGCATGAAAGATATGCTATTGGGAGGATATTTTAGCGCAGCCGTATTTTATACCGACACGAAAGACGAGATAAGAAATATCGCTCTTACCGCAAATATTTCCGACGGTTGGCATTTTATAAATATAGACAAAACCAGACGCTACGGCTTTGAACTTTATGCCGATCAACATATTTTTAATAAATTAAGACTTAGCGAGACTTATTCGTTTGTCGATGCGGAAATCAAATCCGCAGACAATAGCGGCAAACGTATTCCCTGGGTGCAAAAGAGCAAATTCGTGCTTGGAGTCGATTATGAGCCGATTAAAAATTTAAATTTATTAACCGATGTAAAATGGTTTTCAAGCGTAATCGATAGTTATTATGATAAAATAGACGATAAAACGATTGTAGATTTTGGTGCGAAGTATAAATTTCGAAACGGAATTTCAATTATTGCGGGTATCAAAAATTTGTTCGATAAAAAATACAATTTGGTTGAAATCAAACAAGCGGATTCATATTCGCCGGCACCCGAAAGAAATTATTACGTAGAGTTTAAATATGCCTATTAAAATAAAAGCAAATATTATTTTGCTTATCCTGACTATCGTTGTTTGTATCGTTTCGCTCAGTCTCGGAGGTGCGGATATAGGCTGCAAAGATATATTGAATTTCGTCTTTGGAGGCGATACGGACGATATAAAGCGGACGATACTTCTTGAGCTTCGTTTGCCGCGCGTTATAATGGCGTTTTTGATAGGTATGCTTCTTGCAAGTTCGGGCGTAGTCGTTCAAAGCGTATTTTTAAATCCGCTCGCCGATCCTTATATCATCGGTATTGCGGCTAGTGCGACGTTTGGAGCGGTCGTAGCGTATCTTTTGAAGTTGCCTGATATTTACTACGGCGTTTTTGCCTTTGTAGCCTCGGCTATATTGTCGCTTGTGATTTTTAAGCTCTCAAAGCGAGGCAAATCGATTGCGACGTTACTCATAATCGGTATCGCATTTTCATCTTTTTTGGGTGCTTTTACTTCGTTTGCGACCTATCTTATAGGTGAGGATAGTTTTAAAATAGTCGCTTGGATGATGGGATACGTAGGCGGCGCAAATTGGCAAAAAATAGGCTTTTTAGTCGTTCCGCTCGTAGTTTGTATGGTGTATTTTTATATAAAAAGGCTTGAGCTAAACGTTATTTTAAGCGGCGACGAGGAGGCGCAAAGTCTCGGTGTAGATGTCGAAAAGACAAAGAAAAATTTACTCATCGTTTCATCCCTAGCCGTTAGCTTTTCTGTTGCATTTACGGGCATGATAGGCTTTGTGGGGCTTATTATTCCGCATACTCTGCGTATGATTTTGCGAACGTCGAATAACGCCGTTTTGATCCCCGTAAGTACCGTTGCGGGCGGGCTATTTTTATTGATATGCGATACGATAGGCAAAAGCGTGCTAAGCCCCGTTGAAGTGCCCATAGGCGTGGTTACGGCGTTTTTCGGCGCTCCGTTTTTTCTATTTTTGGCGATTCGTTCGACAAAGGGGATAGCCTAATGAGCGTTGAGGTCAAAAATTTAGGATTTGGCTACGATAAAAAAGAAATTCTCAAAAACGTAAATTTTAGCGCGGAAGCGGGCGAATTAGTGGGAATTTTGGGTCCAAACGGATGCGGTAAATCGACGCTTTTAAAAAATATCCTAAAAATAGTTCGCCCGAATTACGGTATCGTAAATATCCAAAACAAAGCGCTTGGCGAATATTCGCTAAAACAGCTTGCTAAAATTTTAGGTTTTGTGCCCCAACGCAGCGTTCTAAATGCCCCATTATCGGTTGAGGATATAGTGTTTATGGGCAGGTTTTGTCATTTGAAAAATCAGCTTGCGGGATACGACGAGCAAGATACGAAAAAAGTGGGCGAGATCATGGATTTGCTTGATATAAGGCATTTTGCAAAGCGCATAGCGAGTTCTTTAAGCGGCGGAGAATTTCAGCGTGTTTTACTGGCGCGCGCCCTTGTTAGCGAGCCAAAGATACTTTTGCTTGATGAGCCAACGTCCGCGCTCGATCTGAATTATGCGATCGAGATATTAAAAATTTGCGCTAAACTTACAAAAGAGCTAAATTTGCTAACGATCGTCGTCTTGCACGATCTAAATTTAGCCTCCTTGTTTTGCGATAGGATCGTTATGCTAAAAGACGGGTCGGTAAGATACGAAGGCGACGCAAAACGGCTTTATACGAGGGAAATTTTAAAAGAAATTTACGGATTTAGTTGCGATATTATTGAACATAAAGGCAATCCGTTCGTGATTGCGTTAAAATAGTAATTAAAATTTAAAGGAGTAAGAATGATAAAAAAAATTAAAATTTTAACCGCCTTAATCGCTATTTTTGCGGTATTTGCACTAGGGACTACAGTTACGGACACGCCGTCTAAGAAAAGACTGGTTATATTGGATCCGGCCGTGGTTGAGATGATGTATATGCTGGGCGCAGAGGATCAAATAGCTGCTATTTCGACGCTAACGATGTCTAAAATTTGGCCGGAAGATAAAACCGTGCTCTTAAAAGACGTAGGCACATATACAAAGCCGAATTTTGAAAAAATAGTTGAACTAAAGCCCGATCTAGTCGTAACCAGCTTTCATTCCGCCGGCGTAAATGAAGATCTTAAAAAATTTAATCTTCCTACGCTTACGTTGAAAGCCGATAGCGTAGATATGATCTGCTCAAATATCGAGCAAATCGGCAAAATAACGGGCAAAGAACAAAAAGCCCGCGAGCTGATAGAAAGCATAAAGCAAAAATTTAAGACTTACGGCGACGGCGCTTTAAAAGGTAAAAAAATAATCACTATGTTTTCGGCTACGCCGATTACGGCTTTTAGTTCAAAGACTTTGCCGGGAGATATATTCGCTAGGCTTGGACTTATAAATTTGGCCGACGGATTACAAGGAGCGACGCCTATCGTTTCGCCAGAATTTATTTTGAGTGCAAACCCCGATTTTATCGTGCTTGTAGGAGGAATGGGCGGTAGCGATAATTTTTTAAAAGAAAATCCGGCGCTTGCCAAAACAAATGCCGCTAAAAACGGTAAAATTTTAACCTTTCCTTCGTCGATACTGCTCAGAGGAACACCGCGCATAGGCGAGGGAGCGGATAAAATTTATAATGAATTGCTTAAATAAAGCGTAAGTATTTTTAAAATTAAAAATTTCAAAAAAAGGAGAGGAAGTGTTTGAAAAAAGAATAAAAGGACATCATTCGGGACATCCGAACAAGTCCGAATTTGCGACGAAAGAAGATTTGTATGAATTTTTAGACGAGGGCATACCGAAACAAAAAGAGGGTGTGATTTATTTTCACGTGCCGTTTTGCGATACGATATGCTCGTTTTGTTCGATGAACCGCACTAAACTTGACGGCGAGCTTGACGATTATACTCGGTATTTGCTTGACGAGATTGATAAATACTCGCAATTTAACTATATTAAACAAAAGAGTTTTGAGTCGGTTTATTTTGGAGGGGGGACTCCGACAACGTTGAAAGAGCGCCATTTGGAGAAAATTTTAAAGGCGATAAACGAGAAATTTAATATCTCCGAAACCTGCGAATTTAGCTTTGAAACCACCCTGCATAATCTGAGCATTTCAAAGGTGCGTCTTATGCAAAGTCTCGGTGTAAATCGTTACAGTATCGGCGTTCAAACGTTTAGCGAGACCGGCAGAAAGCTCTTAAACCGCACTCACTCCAAAGAGGCGGCTATTGAGCATTTAAAAAAGATAAAGAGCGAATTTGACGGGCTTGTATGCACGGATATTATCTATAATTATCCAAACGAAACCGAAGACGAGGTCAGGCAGGATGCGAAAATTTTAAAAGAGCTTGCGGTAGATAGCACGAGTTTTTATTCGTTACAGTTTTTAGACGGCTCGGTGCTTTCAAATACCTTTTCGCAGGACTATTACGATATCCAAACGGACAAAAAGCTACATAACGCTTTTATCGAGGAGATGTTTGAGGGCGGAGATTATGAATTTTTAGAATACACGAAGCTAAATCGCAAAGGACGCGACGAGTATAAATATATTCGCCTAAGTCATGCTGGAGCCGACGTTTTGCCTATCGGCACCAGCGCGGGCGGACAGCTAGGAGAATTCGGGATTTTTAATATGCGCGCGGATCTGCAGATGATAGGTATTTTGCCGGAGGAGGAGCGAAATCGTAAGAAATTTAACGCGCTTTTTCAGTATCACGATATAAAATTTAGCGATATAAAAAGATACGTCGGCGAGCAAACCTTTTCAAATTTGATGGAATTCTTTAAAAAATGCGAAAACGAAGGATATATGAGCATTAGGCAAGACGGCATTGAGCTTAGTTGGGACGGCGTATTTTGGGGAAATACGATAGCTAACGAAGTATCTAAAATAGCAAAGAAGGAGTTTGAATGAAAAAGATCGTAGTGTATTCGTCTTTGACGGGAAATACAAAAAAAGTAGGCGAAGCGATCGCTCAAGAATTAGGCTGTGAAGCGGTCGGCTACACCGACGAGAGAGCAAAGGACGTAAGCGAATTCGACTTTGTCGCGATCGGCTTTTATATTGATAAAGGCGGTCCGGACGCACACTTTAAGCGTTACGTTAAAGAGCGTATAAACGGTAAAAAAGTAGGGCTTTTTATCACTCTCGGCGCAGATCCTAATAAGGAGCACGGCGAAAATATGTTAAAAGTAGGACGCGAACTACTAGCCGAGGGCGGAAATGAGCTT
Organism: Campylobacter sp.; assembly: GCA_021203945.1. GTDB lineage: Bacteria > Campylobacterota > Campylobacteria > Campylobacterales > Campylobacteraceae > Campylobacter_A. The sequence continues at coordinate 3,117 of JAJQAF010000216.1, read as the reverse complement.
TTGGCGGAATTTATCTGTCAGGGCGCGATAGATCCAAAGGTTATTGAAGAGATGAAGGAGATGGCTGCGAAAATGGGAGATAAAGCCATACATTTAATCACTCCCGAGCGCGAAGCTACGTGGAAACAAGCCTCAACTCACCCCGATGAGAACGATCTGTCTAACGCACGCGAGGCGTTTAAGCATATATAAACAAAGAGGCTTTGCCAAGCCTCTTTGTGTCATCAAAATTTTATACATAGCATAAGTCAGATTGTAGCAAGCAAGTTTGTTTGTGTAACCCGCAAAGCCGGTGAAAATACTAAAACAAACGGAGCTTGCGCTTGCGTAGAGATTTTATTAAAATTGATAAAAATTTGATTGGACCGAGTTGAAGCTTAAATCTAATCTTCCTCTCGCTTAAATATTCACTTTACGAGCTTTATATTATTTTGGTTTGTAAAACCGGATGAATTTATGTAAAAATTCTTATAGAAATAAAGAGACTTGCTTATAAACTAAACCGGATTCGGATACGGACTTGCAAGCAAGGATTGCGATCCAAATTTAACGGACATAGCGGCACTTTGTGATGTTTTTATATAGGCGGAACAAAGTGCGGGGCGGTGAAGTTAAAATTTAAAGATTAAACGAAATAGGTAAGCCCGAAATTTTAAGTTTGGTTTGTGGCTTTTTGAGATTAGAATTTAACGCTTATGGCTCCGATAGCTAATGGTTGTATCCGTGCTTACGCTGACCGCATCTGTAGTCGAGTAACCGATTTAAGGCTGTAGCAAATGCAAATTTAACAATATGCATATATTTGGAAAAATGAAAAGAAATTTGTTAAATTTAAAATTAGATAACGATATTCAATAATTTTATACGCCGATAATTTCAAAGCAAACGATAAAGATAAGAAATTTATGAATAAATTACGACTTTATCAATTAATCGGGCGATATTTTAGCCGTTATGGCAATGCTCGTAAATTTAAATTTCACTTTAACGAAGCGATGTCTCGTATAAGAGCGTTAACATCGTCTTTTTTACTAGCCCGGTTAGTGCAAACCCTGATAAAATTTCGTCCGTCCGTAGTCTTATTAAAAAAGCAAAAACGTATTTTTTACTTATCTCAAGCGCGTAATCAATTGCGTCCTTACAAATTTTAAAATATAAATCAAGAGACGATAAAATTTCAGAATTTTATGAATTTATCTGCGCTAAGAGGTTTAAAACCTCGTCAAATTTATATATCTCGTTTGAATTTTGTTTTATGAAATTTTCCATGTATTCTTTTTTTGAGATTGCCAGGTCAAGCTCTTTGTCGCTGCCGCGCTGATACGCGCCTATTCTTAGCAAGACCTCGTTTTCTTTTAATAGCGAATAAAGGCGTTTAAATTTTATCGCATTTTGTTTGTGCTCGTTTGTTATTACGTCGTTCATTACGCGAGAGGCGGAATTTTGTATGTTGATAGGCGGATATATCCCAAAATCCGTCAGCTCCCTGCTTAAAACTATATGTCCGTCGAGAATGGAACGGCTTTGATCGGCGATCGGATCGCTCATATCGTCACCCTCGACGAGCACCGTAAAAAACGCCGTTATACTTCCTTTGCCCTCCTCTTTGCCGGCTCGCTCCATTAGCTGGGGTAAAAGCGTAAGCGAGCTTGGCGGGTAACCTTTGGACGTAGGCGGTTCGCCGAGAGCAAGCCCTATTTCACGTTGTGCCATTGCAAATCGCGTGACGCTATCCATTATGAAAAGCACATCGTTGCCTTGATCTTTAAAATATTCGGCGACACTCATCGCGCAAAACGCCCCGTATTTCCGCATAAGCGAGCTATCGTCGCTTGTAGCGACTACGATGACGGTGCCTTGCAAATTTCCGCCTAAATTTTTCTCGATAAATTCAGGTACTTCGCGACCGCGTTCCCCGATTAATGCGACTACTTTTATCGGAGCCGGAGTATTTTTTACTATCATTCCCATTAGAGTCGATTTGCCTACGCCTGATCCGGCAAAAATGCCTAGCTTTTGTCCTTTACCGCAGGTTAAAAGTCCGTCTATCGTCTTTATGCCGACGTTAAACGGCTCGTTTATAAGCCCACGTTTCATCGCGTCTATGGGAGCTTTCATGATAGGCATGTATTCGTCCGTGTATATTAAACCCTTGCCGTCGATCGGTTTCATGAAGGGATCGACTACGCGTCCTAGCAAATTTTGCCCTACCGGTATAGACATTCCTTGGTCGCTAGCATAGACGAAATCGCCTATCCTAAAACCCTCGACAAATCCAAACGGACTAATGAACGCGCTTGAGCTTTTTATCTGCGTAACCATGCCGAGGCTATTTTTGCTTTTGTCTTTCGCGACTATGCGAACTATATCGCCTATACTTGGTCTCAATCCCGTAATTTCGATATTCGCCGCCGTTATTTTGGTGATGACGCCAAAGGTGTTAGATAGCGATAGATTGTCGCTTTTAAGCTTTAAATTTAACCTTTGTAAATTCAAAAATGTGTCTCCCGCGGAGAATCTATAAGAGAGAAAAATTCGCGTCTCGTATCGGCGTTTTTTATAAAGCAGCCTCTAAGCGCCGATGTGGTCGTAGTGGAGTTGATTTTTTGCACACCACGCATCTCTACGCACATATGGCGAGCTTCAACGACTACGCCTACGCCTTTTGGCGCGATAACATCTTGTATTGCCTGCGCGATTTGTTCGGTCATCTGCTCTTGGATTTGCAAACGGTGCGCGTAAATATTTACCATGCGCGGAATTTTACTAAGTCCTACGACTTTACCGTTTGGTATGTAAGCTACATGAACACGCCCGATAATAGGTAGCAAATGGTGTTCGCAAAGGCTGTAAAATTCTATGTTTCTCATCAAAACCATTTCATTATTAGAGCTTGCAAAAAGTGCGTCGTTCAGCACATCTGTGGGGCTTTCTTTATAGCCGCTGGTTAGAAATTCAAGTGCCTTATGCACACGTTCCGGAGTCTTTAAGAGCCCTTCGCGCTTTGGATTTTCACCGATAATTTTCAGTATGTTTTTTATGGAACCCTCAAAACTCTCTTGCATACATTTTCTCCAAAATTTTAAAATGCCATTTTACGTAAAAACGCCTTTTAGA
>JAJQAF010000312.1:2290-10816 GCA_021203945.1 Campylobacter sp. | reverse complement strand
ATCGTTTTAAATCCGAAAATTTCAAACTCATTAGCTAAATTCGATAAATTTACGTCGTAAGTTATATCGCTGACGCCAAAAAAATCGTTTAAATTTTCGATTTCAAAAAAATTAAATACTTTATGATTTTTATAAGCCCTAAGGCTAAAATTATTCTTAGGATTCCATTCGCCGTAGTCAAAGCTTAAAAATTTAGCTCGCTTTACGGACTGTGAAATTTCTCTTGCAAAGTCTGAAATTCTAAGGCAAATTTCACCTTTTTTCAATCCAAAATTTTCGCAAATTTCTAAAATTTTATAATCCGCTCTATCCCAAAACAGTTTAAAATTTTCATCTGTGAAAAGCATTTTTTCGCCGTCTATAACCTCGCAAGCAAAGCTATCCAATAGCTCGTTTGAGATGATAAAAGCTTCGTTAATCTCGCATTGGGCTAAATTCTGAAAATGCGTTAATTTTATGTCGTCGCCAAAGCGATTTTTAAACGTTTGAGTCTGAATTTTGCGTAAAATTTCATGCGGCTCGACGATAATAAAATTTAAATCGTTTAAAATTTCAGGTCGCAGAGTAAAAACGCCTTGAACGAAATCGGCAAGCATATCGCCGTTATTTGCGCCGATCTCGACTACGGCGCAATTTTCACTAAATTCGTTTTCATCAAGGCATTTTAAAAAGTAATTGGCGATAGCCGCACCAAAAAGCCAACCCACGCTCACGCTAGTGTAAAAATCACCTTTTTTACCGATATACACGCCGTTTTTATAGTATGTTTCGTGAAGCCAAAGCTCAAAAAAATCGCTAAATTTCATACTCGCTTAGCGCCTTGTTTAGCCTGGCAAATCCCTCTTTCATCTCTTTTTTAGAGATATTTAAAGGCGGTAAAAACCTAAGCGTTTTTGCACCGGAACGAAGCACCAAAACGCGATTTTTGAGGGCTAGCGATATGATTTCGGGTAGTTTTATGCCATCATGCAGAACAAGTCCTAGCATCACGCCTATGCCTTGTTTTTGCTCAAAAATTTTAGGAAATTTTTTGACAAGATCGTCTAAATACGCATTAAATTTAGCCGAAATTTCATCAAGTTTTCCGTTATTTTTAAGCCTTTTTAGCTCTTTTATCGTCGCAAGCCCGCTTGATGTGGCAAGGAAATTTCCGCCGAACGTCGAGCCGTGATCACCCGGCTCAAAAATACTCTTTCTACTCACGCAAGCACCGATACCGACGCCTCCGCCTAGCCCTTTGGCAAACGTAATTATATCGGGTTTGATGCCGTAAATTCGACTTGTTGCAAACTCTCCGGTGCGATAAACGCCGCATTGAACCTCATCGGTTATAAGCAACAGTTTGCGCTCCTTTAGCGTCTTAGCGAGCTTTTTAACAGCCTCTTTTTCAAACGCTTTTATGCCGCCTTCGCCTTGAACCAGCTCTATCATTACGCCAACGGTTTTATCGTCGATGTTTGCCAAAACGTCGTCGATAGTGTTAAAAAATTTAAATCCGTCCATATAAGGAGCAAAAATTTCAGGGTGAAATTTATCCTGTCCCGTCGCTTGCAAAGTAGCTAACGTTCGACCGTGAAAAGAGTTGCCAAGCGAGATAATTTCATATTTTTTCTCTTTAAAATTTTGAGCTCCGTATTTTCTGGCTAGTTTTATCGCGCACTCGTTTGCCTCAGCGCCAGAATTGCAAAAAAACGTATAAGTTTTATAGCCAAGCTGCCTTGAAATTTCTTTTGCAAGCTTTTCTTGCGGTTTGATACGATATATATTTGAGGTATGAATTAAATTTTCAGCCTGCTCCTTTATCGCCGCAACTACTTTTTTGTGCCCGTATCCAAGGGCATTTACGCCGATACCGGCGGCAAAATCGATATAATCGCGTCCTTTATCGTCAAATAGCGTCGCACCGCAACCGCTCTTAAAACTAATATTCGCTCTAGCGTAAGTGTTCATAAGATACATTTTCTCTCCTTATAAATCGGGCAACTTCCAGCCCCTGTAAAAAGCAAGCATTCGTATAAATATACCAAATGCCAGCAAAACCAAGATAAAAAATAGATTATCAAACCCAAAATAATGCAAAACAAAATAAATGAAGCCGACGCCCATACTTATCGTTCCGTAGAGCCCCGTTCGTAAAAACCATGGAATTTCGTTTAGCAAAATATCTCTTAAAATTCCACCTCCGACGCCGTTACAAAAGGCGATCATAACGACACCGAATATATTATATTTATACTCAGTAGCCACTATGGCGCCTACTATAGAAAAGCATATCACGTCTATTGCATCGGCGAATATAAAAATAAATTTTTTCTCAAGACCGTTCTTGTTTAAATGCAAATTCGTAAATTTTGAAACGAAAAGCATAAGAATAACTATACTAACGGGCATATAATGGGTAAAAGAATACATCTCTCTGCCTACAAGCACGTCTCTTGTTATGCCGCCGCCGAGTGCGGTCAAAAATGCGGATACGAAAATCCCAAGCCAGTCGCAGCCCTTCTTAACCGCAAATAAAAAACCGCTAAGAGCCGCCGAAGCGATACCGATATATTCGACGATCAATATTATATCCATGGCAAACCTTATTAAAATTTCGCTATTTTATAACCTAATAGCATAAAAAATCATAAATAAAATTTTAATCTATATTAAAAAGAATTAAATTTAAGGTATAATGTCAAGAAAATTTCAAAAAAGGATGCTTATGAAAAGATTCTTTATATTTTTGTGTGCGATTTGTTTATCGACCGGAATTTTGAATGCGGATATTATTCAAAATCAAAAGGTTAAAAATACGATAAACATATTAAATTCTTTTGGTTTGAGAAATTTACAACCAAATGAGAAATTTAAAGACATTAAAGCTATTGCCATTATTCCCGATGTAGCAAAAGCCGCGCTTGTGCTTTCCGGCGCAAAAGGAGATGGCATATTTATAGCCAAAAACGACGACGGCGAATGGTCAAGTCCGTTCTTTATAAACTATACCGCAAACGGTATCGGAGCACAAGCGGGAATAAGTTCGGGAGATATGATTATTTTATTTAAAAATTCTCAAGCCTATGCAAACTTATTTAACGGCAAAGATACAATCAGTCTTAATGCCGAAGCGACTGTCGGTACGGGTAACGGAGCCGGTATAAGAACCGATTTGCCCGAGATTTCCGCTTTCATGGTTGATAGAAGCAAAACAAGCGGCGGTTTTATCGGTGTTAGCATAGATCTCGGCAGAATAACCATGAATATGCAACAAACAAACGATTATTACGAAAGAATGTATGATTACGAGGATATTTACAACAATAGCCCGAAAATGAGTAAATATACGTTAAAACTTCATGAGATCGTAGGTAAATATTTTTTATAAAAGCTACAATGGTTTAGCGCTAAGCTAAACCATAAACAATGATACAAATCGCTTTTTAGGGATCGGTGAGAATTGCGTCATATACTCAAAAGCCTCTTCGTAATCGCCGTCGGTATATTGAGCGATTTGTTCGACGAGTTCGTAAAGTTCCTCGTCGTCCATCGAATCAAAGCTTCCGCGATTTTCCAAAACCTCAAGCAAAACGGCGTCTAATTCAAGCTCGTCGTATGTCATAATATTCCTTTTTTAGTATTAAAAATTGCGAAACTATACCAAAACAACCTTATAATATGCTTTACTAATATTTTACCGAGTATTAAGCCTTAAAAGTGTAAAATTTTTACATTCATTATCATTTTACTAAACGGAACGCGATGGAAAATTTCGATAGATTTTATAAGCGCATATCAAGCTTTATGAGTGAATTCAACCATAAAAATTCAAGCATTAAAGAAAAAATTTTATCAATTTTATATCGCTCGCAAAAGCATCTTAGCGCACATGAAATTCAAGCCGACTTCACTAAAATTTACGGGCAAAATATATCGCTTCCGACCATATACGCGCTTTTAAATTTTTTAGACGAGTGCCGTTTATGCGACATCTACGACGATGACGGCATAAAAAAATACGAGCTTAACCTAAAATCTCATCATGATCATCTGATCTGTGAAAAATGCGGTAAAGTAGTAGAATTTCATGATGACGATATAGAACGACGGCAAGATAAAATTTGTGAAGAAAAAAATTTTGAAGTTATCACGCACACTATGATACTTTATGGAATTTGCGGTGATTGCCTATTAAAAAACAGATAAAATCTTTATCATATTTTTTAGTATTTTGATAATGAGAGACAGAAAAATTTAAGTTACATTTAAGTTGTATAATCGGATAATAAGACGTTTTAAAAGAGGAAATACAATGAATATACAAGCACAAACACTAGTTCAAATAGCTTCATATTTTAACGTGATAGCTCATACGAACGGAAGACTTAGGGTGCGGGTCAGCCCGCAGATAAAAGAGCTTTCAAATAGCTTAAATTTAGGAACTCTTGACGATACGATAGCCAAAATAAACGGTATAAAAAACGTAAAATTTAATAAAATAATCGGATCGGTTACGATAGAATACGATCATGAAATTTTTCCGAAACATATGTGGGAAGATCTGTTAAACGGGCAAAATTTAGAGCAAATCTCACAAAAAATAAATACCGTTGCAAAGGAGGTCAGTTGTGCATAACGAATTTTTAAATGCGGTATATATAAGTGAAAAAAACGCACAGGCTTTATATGAAAGCATTAGCCGTTTCGATAAAATTTTCGACGAGATAAAAACCGTCAGAAGCAATGCGTTGGAGCTTATAAGAAAATACGCTCAAGTTAAAAATTTAGAATTAGACCGAACGGATACTCCAAACGCGTTTTTAACGCCAAATAATTTAGAAGATGCGATAATTTGCGCTTTGAATTATGAAATTCAGCTAAATAAAATGTATGATAATTTTACCTTGAATTTAGACGATGAAGAGCTAAAAGATCTGTTTTTCAGACTTTGGGCGACTTCTCACAACGAATATATAAGCACGTTAAAACAAAATTTAGCCGTATGTTTAGGCAAAAAAACCCAACCCAAAGATATAAATTTAGAAAATTTGAGTAAAAATTTTACCCAAGGCGGATATGAAAATATTTTAAGCCAATATCAAAAAAGCTTTAATGAAATTAGCGACGGATTGCAAAACATAGCAAGCGGTAACGCCGATAAAGCGCAGCTTGCTAAAATTTTGAATAATCCGAATTTTTCATTTTTTAGCGGTTTGGCTCTTGGGGCGCTCGGCATTTCAATAATAGAAAAAACTTCACAAAAGGATAAAACGGATGAATAATTCGACACAATCAACGAAAGGATTTAAAATGGCATTACCATTTTTAGCAGGTATAGCGGTAGGTTCATTAGCAGTCGTCGCTTGGAATAGACGCGACAAGATTAAAGACTATGCATCGTGCGGTCTTGAAAAAGGTAAGGAAACGGCGGAAAAAATTTACGAAAAAGGTAAAACCGTAACGAAAGACGTAAAAGAATTCGTCGTTAGTTCAAAAGATCAAAAAAAAGGACGAGGCGCAAAAAAAACGCAAGAGGAGACGCAAAAAACGGTAAAAAAGACAAGAAAACCTAGAAGCAAAAAAGCTCCTGCTCCCGTTACGCTGGCGCCTGAGCTAGCCTAAAGGTTAAAAGATGCAACAACCTAAGGTATTTGAATTATCTACCACGAGGCTTCCTTTTGATCATTTCATTAGCGGAGCTTTGATAGGCGGAATGAGTGCGGCGGCGATAAGCCTTAATACAAACGCAAGCAAAGTTCAAACGGCTAAAAAAATTTTAAAATTTAGTATATGCGGCGGCTTTGCAACGGCTATTGCGATAAGCACGTCAAATTCTATCGCAAAAAAAGAATATTTAAACGCAGTCGCTAAAATTTCGCTAGGTGTGGGCGGACTGCTCCTAGCCGAAAAATTTGTAAATTTGGAGAATAAATAATGGAAAATCCATACATAAACGACAATACAAACGCACCAAGTGCGCTTGATAACGCGATAAACGATGCGGTTGAAAATTTACCGTTCGTGCCTGAAAATTTTAATTCCGCAGGCTTTATAAAGGGCTTGATAATAGGCGGAATAGCCGCTTACATACTTACAAATCCTAAAGCTCAAGAGTGCGTATTTAAGGCTATCGTAAAAGGCGGTGCGCTTATAAATGCGGGTATAGAAGAGCTAAAAGAGCGATTTGAAGATGTCAAAGCAGAGCTTGAATCACAAAAATAGCGTGCGAATCGCTCACCAAAGCAACGGGCGTATTCGGCTAATTTGCGATAATATTACCGATAGAAGCGACGTAAGCGCGATTGAAGCCGCCATATCGGAGCATAGAGACACAAAAAGCGTTCGCGTAAATAAATATGCAAAGAGTATCGTTATAGAATTTGACTCCGGGCTTGATAGAATTTTGGAATTCATATCAAAATTAGACATGCCAAAAAAGCCGAAAGATAACTCTCTGCCCGATAAGGCAAATATTTATAAAGCCGGTGCGGCTCTTGCCGTTACGCCGTTTATTGCAAATACTAAAACAAAAACCGCAATCGGACTTTATAGCACGGCTCCGGCATTAATAGAAGGCGTAAAAGAGCTAAAAAACGAAGGCATAACCTCGAAAGTGCTTGAAGCTATGGCGATAGGAACAAGTCTTGCGATGGGCGATCATCTTGCCGCAAATAGCACGAATCTCATGATAAATATCGGGGAATACATGGAAGAAAGCACTTCCCATAGAAGCGACGATCTTATCAAAGAGTTAGCCAAGCCCAATATTGAAGAAGTTTGGGTGGAAATACGTGAAAAAGACGGCACGAAAACGTTACGTAAGATAAAAACGCAAAACGTTCAAAAAGGCGATATAGTAGTAGTCGGAGCCGGTGAAAGCATAGGTATCGACGGTTATATCGTAGAAGGTAATGCAAGCGTGAATCAAGTCTCTATGACCGGAGAGGCGGAGCCTGTGCCGAAAGCAAGGGGCGATCGCGTAATAAGCGGAACGGTAGTTGATGAAGGACGTATTAAAATTTGGGCGGAAAACGTAGGTAGCGAGACGGCTACGGCACGCATAAAAGAGTATATACAAAGCTCGTTAAACGAAAAATCGGGTATCGGATTGAAGGCGACGAAGTTGGCGGATAAACTAGTTCCCGTTACGCTTTCTTTAGCGGGCGTTTCATATCTAATAAACAAAAATATGAATAGCGTAGCAAGCGTTCTTCAGGCTGATTATTCGTGCGCTTTAAAGCTTGCCACGCCGGTTGCCTTTAAATCAAGCATATCAAAAGCCGGTAGAAACGGAATTTTAATAAAAGGAGCAAAAGCCATAGAGGCTCTAAGCACCGCCGATACCTTTGTTTTTGATAAGACAGGCACGCTCACTCGCGGTCATCTAAGCGTAGTTCAAGTGCATTCTTTAAAAGACGGTTTTAGCGAGGCGGATATATTAAATTTAACCGCAAGTGCGGAGGAGCATTATTTTCATCCTGTTGCGGAAGCTATAGTCGAAGCGGCGAATAAACGCGGTTTTAGCCATATTCATCACGATGAAGTGGAATTTATAGTCGCTCACGGCGTAAAAACGCTAATGAACGGAAAAGAAGTCGTAATAGGCAGTAGGCATTTCTTAGAAGACGACGAAACGATTGACTTTAGTATGCACGATGAAATTATAACTAAATCCCTAAAAAACGGTCTTACTCTACTTTACGTCGGCTACGATAAAGAGCTTGTCGGAGTCATAGCCATGAAAGATGATATGCGAGAAAACGCAAAAGATATGATTTTGCGCCTTAGAGAGCTTGGGGTAAAACAGATCGTAATGCTAAGCGGCGATATAAAAAGCAAAGCTCAAGAGGTAGCTAAAGAGCTCGGATTAGATCAAGTGTTTGCCGAATGTCTTCCGACCGATAAAGCGCATATCATAGAACGACTAAAAAACGAAGGTAAAAACGTTGCCTTTATAGGCGACGGCATAAACGACGCGCCTAGTCTAACAAAAGCGAACGTCGGCATAAGCATGCATAAAGGCGCCGATATAGCAAAGGCGACGGCGGACATCAGCCTGTTAAAAGACGACATTATGAGCGTAGCTTTGGCAAAAGAGCTTGCAAACAATACGATGAAACTCATACAAATGAATTTTCGTTCGACGGTTGGAATAAATTCGGTCATACTCGGCGCGGCGACGTTTGGAATGCTAAATCCTATCGCAACCGCAGTGCTTCACAACGGCACGACGATATGGCTATTATTAAACTCAATGAAAGGTGTTAAATTTGGCAAATAATAAAGTAAAAGGCTCTCTTTTAAATCTGCAAACGCAAAGAAATTTTGCTAAAGTCGGCATGGGAGTATCGCTTGGATTGGTTACGCTCACGTCTTTTGGCATGAGAAATCGTTTTAGCAAAGGTATTCACATCGCCGCCGGCGTAGCGCTTATCGGCTTTAGCCTTTATCATTACGGGCTTTATAACGATGGAATTTTTCAAAATTTACTAACCGATAAAGCTAAAAAACGCAGATTAAAAAATGCCGTTAGCGACGTAAAAT
>JAJQAF010000312.1:0-2280 GCA_021203945.1 Campylobacter sp. | reverse complement strand
AAATGATAAGCGATACACAAATTTGGGAATATATAAGATCGGATATTCCGTTTGATGATATAACCGCGTCGCTTCAAAGCGCACATTTAAAAAGACCCGCTTTACTTGAGATAATTACTCGCGAGGATATTATCTTAAGCAACGTTGATGTCGCTAGTAGGATAGCTACATTACTAGGTTGCGAGACGATAAGCGGCTGGGAAAATTCTCAAAATTTTAACGCAGGTAACGTGATATTTCAAGCTCGCGGCAGCTACGGCAATCTACATAAAGCTTGGAAGCTTATTCAAATTTTACTTGAATACTCATGCAAAATTTCAACATATACGAAAAATATGGTTAGCGTCGCACAAGCCGTAAATCCGAATTGTCAGATACAAACGACGAGAAAGACCTTTCCTTTTGCGAAAGAATTTTGCGTTAGCGCCGTTTTGTCCGGAGGCGGAGCTATACATAGGCTCAATCTAAGCGATAGCGTCTTGCTTTTTAAAAATCATATCAATGTTTATGAAAATTTCGAGGAATTTTGCAAAGAGATTAAAAATTTTAAAGCCAAACTTCCCGAAAAAAAGATAATGGTAGAGTGTGAAACGCTTGAAAATTTTAAAACACTTCTAAATTTCAATCCTGACGTCATTCAATGCGATAAAATGAGCTTAAATGAATTAAAACACGCCGTAAAACTAAAAAATAAGAGCGAATTTAAGCCTATAATCACTGCGGCAGGCGGTATAAATCTAAAAAACTGCGCTCAATTTGCCGCTACAGGAGTCAATGCACTCGTAACTTCCGCCCCATACGCTCAAGGAACGGCGGATCTCACCGCAAGATTAACGTTATCTTAAAATTTTAATTTTTTAGGTCGGCAAATCCGACCTTATAGTTACAAACTTATCTCTTTAATGTCTGCGATTTTTAGAAATTCTTTATAAATTTGCCCTATCAGTGCGATACGATTAGCACGAATTTTAGGATCATCCACGTTTATCATTACGTTATCAAAAAAAGCGTCTATTTCGCTTTTTAGTCCAAAAAGCTCCTTTAAACGCGCTTCATAGCTTTGAGAATTGTTTAAAGCTTTAAAACTAGCGTTTAGCGCCTTTTCTTGAGGCAGATTAAGTAAGCTCTCATCTACCGCACCCACATTTTCGTCTTTTATGATATTTGCAAGACGTTTGAAAGTAGAAAAATTTTCCCTAAAATTCGGCTCGTTTGAAATTTTATCTAGCGCCCTTATCGCTTTTATAAGCTCTAAAATATCGCGTTTGCCGCTGTTTATGCAAGCTTTTATTATTGAAACGTTAGTGTCAAAAAAAGTATAAATTCTATCAAGGATAAATTTCTCAAGCGCTTCAACATCAAACTCTTTATAATTTTTCGCAAGCGTTTTTAATACGCTTGAAATATCAAATTTAAACCCGTGTGCGATAACAATCTTTATCACGCCGCTTGCGGCACGCCTTAGAGCATAGGGGTCTTTCGTTCCGCTTGGGATTTTACCGATACTAAAAAGCCCTATCATAGTATCAAATTTATTGGCAAGCGCAACAATTGAACTAAATACGCTTGACGGGCAAAGCGCATCCTCGCCGTCGGGCAGATATTGCTCTCTTATAGCCGTTACGACCGCGTCTTTCTTGCCTTTAGCATGCGCATAATACGCTCCCATAACGCCTTGAAGTTCGGTAAATTCATATACCATTTGCGTAGTAAGATCAACTTTGCTAAGCATCACGGCTCGTTCAAGCAGCATTTCAAAATCCGCTCCGACTTCATTTTTTAAACGCTCATCAAATAATTTACTTAAAATTTTAGCCGCTTCAAGCTCTCTAAGCTCTTTTTCATAAAGAGTGCCGAGCTCTTTTAGATAAGTGATATTTTTTAGCTTTTTGGGATCAAGCTCAGCCTTTAAATCGCTCCGCCAAAAAAACATCGCATCGCTCAAACGCGCACGCAAAACCTTTTCGTTACCTTTGATGATAAGCTCGTAGTTATCGGTTATCGCATTAGTAACGACTATGAAATGATTGCTCAATTTGTCGTTTTTAAACACGGGAAAATATCGCTGATTTTCCTTCATGGAAGTGATAATGGCCTCGCTTGGCACTTCTAAAAATTCCGCTTCAAACTCACCCAAAAGCGCGGTCGGATACTCGGTAATAGCCACGACTTCATCAAGCAAGGCTTCGTCTATTTCAATCTTAACGCCGTTTTTAAAGCTGATGGCTTCAAATTGCGACAAGATAATACTTCTGCGTTCGTTTGCATCAAGCACGATAC
>JAJQAF010000076.1 GCA_021203945.1 Campylobacter sp. | reverse complement strand
TTCTTTTGGTCTTTTGATGAAAGCTTATCGCAAATCTATGGCTTTCATCGCGCAAACGCTGGAAAAATTGTAGCTTTTTATCGTCGGTATTTAGACTAAATTTTGCGTTTTGCGTATAAATTTTATCTTTCGCCGCCCCTTTTGCGCGATGAGCTTTTGCGTCTATTTTTTCTTTTGAGATAGCGATAACGTCGATGTTTGCTCCGCTGCTTTTTAAAATTTCGTTCGCCAAGCTTAAAAGCGTTTCGCCGCCGTCGATGACCCATAAATCGGGCGGACTTAGCTTATCAAATCGCAAAGCCCGCTCCGTTAGCATTTGGCTCATTTGATCGTAGTCATTTTTGGCGTTTAGATGCACGTGGCGGTATTTTTCTTTAATAAAATTTCCATGCTCAAAGCGCACCATTGCTCCGACGCAGGCTTTGCCGAACATATGAGAGTTGTCAAAGGCTTCGATTGCGTAAGGCGTGTGAGCGAGCGAAAAATACTCTTTAAGCTCCGTTAAGAAGTCGTTGTCATGCGTTTTTAGATAGTTTTGTATAAAGATGGCGGCGTTTTTATTTGCGATCTCGCAAATTCGCCTTTTTTCGCCGATTTTTGGCGTAGAGATATGAAATTTTTTGCCGTGTCTTTGAGTTAAAATCTCTTCAATTAAATTTGCGTCTTCAAATTCTTCGTTTGTATAAATTTTAGCGGTGATTATGGGTTGGTCTATGGGAAAGCTTTCCAAAATAATTTGCTTGTAAGCGTCGCTAACGTCGATATTAACGATTGTTTTAGCGTTTGTGATATTTTGATAAACGCCGCTAATCTTGCCGTTTTGCACGCTAAAACGCACGGCACAGATTAAATTTTCGCTTGAATGAACGGCAAATACTTCAAAATCTTCAAGCTTGGCCAAATCAACCTCTACCTTAACGTCCAAATCTTTAATGACATTAATTTTATCCCTTATTTTAGCCGCCTGTTCGTAGTTTTCGTTTTGGGCGTATTTCGTCATTAAGCTCGTTAAATTCGGCAACATGGATTGCGGATTTTGCAAGGCGGCTATGGCGGAATTCACGACTTTTGCGTATTGTTCGGGCGAAATTTGACTTATTAGCGGAGCTTCGCAATATCCTAACTGGTAGAGTAAATATGAGCCCTTTGCTTTCAGTGCGCTTTTGCTTTGAACCAGCTTAAAATTTAACCAAAGCGCCTCTAAAAGCTCGCGTCCGCCCTTAAAATACGGGCCGAAATATTTGATATTTTTGCCTTTTACAATCTTTCTTGTTATGTCAAATCTTGGAAATTCATCGTCTAAATTTAGATAAATGTAAGGATAGGTTTTATCGTCGCGCAACAAGATATTGTATTTAGGTTTAAGCTGTTTGATGAACGAATTTTCAAGGATCAGCGCATCGGCTTCGCTTGAGGTTACGATGTATTCAAGGTGAGCGGTTTGGCTTATCATCTTGTAAATTCTAGGGCTGATTTTCGGCGACGGAGCGAGGGCTTTGGTAAAGCTAAAATAGCTTTTGACGCGATTTTTTAAATTTTTTGCCTTTCCCACGTAAAGCAGGCGATTTGCATCGTCGAAATATTGATAAACGCCGGGTTCGTTAGGCAGGGATTTTATCTCGTCAATTAGCATAAAATTTTGCATTTCTAGCCAGCAAGACGGCTCTTATCTCTTCAAATTTTGAATGTAAAATTTCATCTTTTGTAAAATTTTGAAATTCTCCCTTGCTTTGGGGTCGTGAAATTTTTATCGGCTTTGAAATTTGCGGTTGAAATTTAAGATTATTGGTTATAAAAAATTTTATCTCTTCAACGGACTTAAAAATACTTGTCTCGTCGGTCTTTACAAAGGCTTTTAATAAGTCTTTTATCATAAATATACTACTATCGCGCTTTAGTTCCTGAAGTGCCAACGGGTGCTTTAGCGCGAAAAAAATTATATTTCCGCGCACGTAGCAAAAGGCTATCAAATTTTGGTGCGTTTTGCTCATAAAAGATACTAGTTTGCGGCACTCGTTTGCGCTTTTTAACTCTTTAAACAAAGGATTTTTATAAATATGTTCAATCAAAAATTCGGCGTCTTTCATAGGGCGATTTTATCATTTTTTGTATTAATTTTCTCATTGATGTTTTTGGTCGGTTGCGGGTACAAGGACGATCCTTTTTACGACGACGCGAGCAACGTCAAAAAAGAGAAAAAAACCGATAAAATAAATAAAATTTAGCAGCCTAATTTAAGCCCTGATTAACGGTATATTCAGTTGCATTTAAGTAAAATATCTGAATTTTTAAAAATTTAAAGGAGAGAAAATGAGGATTTTGGGACCTTTAAGTCTTTTGTTTGGGTTGGCTTTTGCTTCGGACGCAAGCGGCGAAGCTATAAATTTAACTATGACTTGGGTTGGAATTTTATGTCTTATAATATTCGTCGTAGGCTATTTTTTTATAGCCGCGGAGGAAAATTTCCATATAAATAAAGCAAAACCGGCTATTTTTATAGGCACGTTTATGTTTTTGCTGATCGGGCTTTATATGCTCGGTAACGGAATGGACGTGCATTCTCTACAAGATGAGGTAAATCATCTAATCCTTGAGATAGCTCAGATCATCTTTTTCCTAATGGTTGCGATGACTTATATTGAAGCTCTCATCGAGCGAGACGTGTTTAACGCGCTTAAATACAACCTGGTCTCAAAAGGATACACTTATAAAAAGCTGTTTTGGCTAACGGGTATTTTGGCGTTTTTTATCAGTCCCGTTGCCGACAACCTCACGACCGCACTCATTTTATCAACCGTGCTTTTGACGATAGACAGACATAATACGAATTTTCTTGTAGCCGGTGCGATAAATATCGTAGTTGCCGCAAATGCAGGCGGTGCGTGGAGCCCTTTCGGCGACATTACGACGCTTATGGCTTGGGCTGCGGGCAAAGCGCCGTTTATTGACTTTTTCGCGCTATTTCCGGCTTCCATAATCGGTTGGGGGCTAACGGCGTTTTTATTGGCTCGCGTAGTGCCCGAAGGAAGCCCTCATTTTGATCCTAGCACCGAGCCAAAAGTCGTAGTCAAAAAAGGCGGTAAAGTCGTTATAGGACTTGGAATTTTTACCATTTTTTCAGCCGTTATGATGCATCAGCTATTTCACTTGCCTGCGATGTGGGGTATGATGTTTGGTTTTTCATTGCTTAGCCTTTATACGTATTTTTACAAAAAAACAAACAAGAACGAAGAGCCTATGCACGTCTTTCACTATATGAGCAAAATAGAAAACGATACGCTTTTTTTCTTTTTCGGTATTTTAGCCGCAGTGGGCGCGCTTCATTATTTGGGATTTTTAAACTATGCCGTCGCACTTTACGATAAATTAGGCGCAACGCCCGTAAATATCGGTGTCGGATTTTTATCCGCTATCGTCGATAACGTCCCTGTTATGTCGGCCGTTTTAAAATCAAATCCTCCTATGAACTTAGACCAATGGCTGCTCGTTACTTTAACTGCCGGAATCGGCGGATCAATGATAAGTTTCGGTTCTGCCGCAGGTGTCGGCGTAATGGGAAAACTAAAAGGAATTTACACTTTCGGCGCACATATGAAGCACGCTTGGACGATTGTTGCGGGCTATATCGTGTCGCTTATCGTTTGGTATGTGCAATTTGAAATTTTAGGATTATACTAATGAATACATCGGATATTATCGTTTTGGATTTCGGGTCGCAATATACCCAGCTTATAGCCAGGCGATTGCGCGAACAGGGCGTTTATACGGAAATTTTACCCTTTAACGCAAAGCTTGAAGAGATAAAAGCAAAAAAGCCCAAAGGCGTGATTTTAAGCGGCGGTCCCGCCAGCGTATATGCAAGCGACGCGTATCATTGCGACGAGGGAATTTTTAAGCTTAGAGTGCCTATTTTAGGGATTTGCTACGGAATGCAACTAATCGCCCACGTGCATAAAGCCGAAGTGCTTGCCGCAAGTCAAAAAGAATACGGAAAAGCCGAGCTTTGCGTAACAAAAGAGCATGAACTTTTTAAAGATACTCCGCAAAGGCAAATTGTATGGATGAGCCACGGCGATTTTGTCAAAAATTTACCCGACGGCTTTGAACCGCTTGCCGTAAGCGAGAATTCTCCGTATTGTGCATTCGGCGACGATAAACGTAAATTTTACGCACTTCAGTTTCATCCCGAAGTGCAACATAGCGAGTTTGGAACGCAAATTCTAAAAAATTTCGCCAAACATATATGCGGTTGCGAAAGCACTTGGAATATGGGAAGCGTTGCTAAAATGCAAATCGCTAAAATCAAAGAGCAAGGCGGCAATAAAAAGGTGCTTTGCGCGGTAAGCGGCGGAGTGGATAGCTCGGTAACGGCGGCACTTTTGGCAAATGCGATACCGCAAAATTTAATTTTGGTATTCGTTGATAACGGGCTTTTAAGAACGGGCGAGCGCGAGCAAGTGGAAAGCACGTTTAGAACGAAGCTCGGCGTTGAGCTTGTAAGCATAGACGCTAGTAAAATTTTCTTAGAGCGTCTTGCGGGCGTGATTGAACCTGAAAAGAAGCGCAAAATCATCGGCGAAACCTTTATTGAAATTTTTGAAAAAGAGGCGAAAAAGCACGATAACGTTAAATTTCTAGCTCAAGGCACGCTTTACACCGATATCATAGAAAGCTCGGTGGCGGGCTCCAGCAAAACGATAAAAAGCCATCATAACGTAGGCGGTTTGCCGGATTGGATGAGTTTTGAGCTGATTGAGCCTTTGAAAGAAATTTTTAAAGACGAAGTGCGCCAACTTGGGCTTGAGCTTGGACTAAGCCGCGATTTGGTTTTTCGCCATCCTTTTCCGGGACCGGGACTTGCTATACGCATAATGGGCGAAGTAAAGCCGCAATCTTTAGAGCTTTTGCGCGGTGCGGACGTGATTTTGCGCGACGAGTTAAAATCAAGCGGTTGGTATAATAAAACATGGCAGGCGTTTTGCGTGCTGTTAAACGTCCATTCCGTGGGCGTTATGGGCGATAACCGCACCTATGAAAACGCCGTGTGCGTGCGTGTCGTCGATGCAAGCGACGGAATGACGGCAAGCTTTTCGCGCCTGCCTTATGATTTGCTTGAAAATATTTCGCGTCGCATAATAAATGAAGTGGAAGGTATAAACCGCGTAGTTTATGACATCTCCAGCAAGCCGCCCGCTACGATTGAGTGGGAGTAGTTAAAAATAGGCTATAAAGCCTTATAAATAGTCGTTTTGTAAGTTGTGTGCTTGCAAAATGCTTGCAAATTTTAGAAATGGGTCACCTGAAGAGTAATTCTTTGGGTGATTTTTTGTATTTTAAAATGCTACGGGTAGTTCCCATAGCATTTCTTTTTATAGCAAATTATTTTCTTTCAAATACTCAATTCTCTTTTTCAGAATCTCATCTCTTGATAGTTCTTCAAATTCTTTCTGTGTAAGTGGTAGAGAATAATACTCTACGGATTTATTTTTCATAGAATCAAATTGTTCTTTTGTAATGGAGTAAGATTCCAAGTCGAACAGATTATCGGATAATTCTTTTAGGATATTGCATACGTCAGCATTAAACGGATGCTCTTTGTCATTACCATAGAATACAAGCTTAACATTCCATTTATTTTCATCGGTTTCAATGTCATTATTGGGGAATTTATCTTCCACAATTATTTCAAATCCGATTTCTTTTTTCATTGCCAGTTCATACATAAATAATACAAAATATCTCATGCTTGAAAGATCGAAAGTATAATTACTTCTTCCGGCAAGCCAATCTAAAGATACTTTGCATTTATCGGCAATATCTATTAGCACATCTATTGTAGGATTGTTTTTACCATTTTCGTAAGCAGACATTGACGGTTGAGGTATTCCTAAAAATTCTGCGAACTCTTTTTGTGTTTTTTTATTTATAGAACGAAGATATTTCAAACGTTCAGATACAGTTTTATTGTTCATATTATAATCTCCTATATTTATTATATCTTATTATATCAAATCGTATACTAAAAATAAAGAGAAATTCTGATAAAAATTAGAAATAACTATTGACTTCTATTATATAAATCAGTATACTAATATATATCGCAAGTTCAAATAAACAAGAAGGGAGGAAAAATATGAGAAAAATGTATGTTGATGCTGAAGAAGTCAGCAAAGATTGGGGAGTTTCAAAACCTAAGGCATACAAAATGATAAAAGAATTAAATGAGAGAATGTTAAAAGACAATCCAAACCTGATAGTAATTGCAGGCAAGGTTAATCGAAAATTTTATGAAGAAAACTGTTATGGACAAGCGAAAGAAGTGTAGGAGGTGGTGATGTGTCAGCAAGTAAGGATAAAGAAAGAGACACCTGGAAAATTTATTTGAGGTATGTTGATTGGCAAGGAGTAAACAAATCCATACAAAACGTGGATTCGCTACAAAGAGAGAGGCATTGGAATATGAAAGGGAGTTTTTAGCAAGTAAGTCAAGAGATTTGAATATGTTATTTGAATCCTTTGTTGAAATCTATTTGAGTGATTTAAAGCCGAGGATTAAATACAACACTTATTTGACAAAGGTTCATATTATAGAAACGAAAATAATACCATACTTTGCCAAGAAATCTATAGCTGAAATAACAGCTCCAGATATTTTACAGTGGCAAAATGAATTGCTTAAAAAGTCGGATGATGAGGGGAAACAATATTCTCAAACTTATTTAAGAACAATTCAGAATCAACTAAATGCAATTCTTAATCATGCCAATAAGTATTATGGCTTAACAAGTAATCCTGCTCATAAAACTACTAAGATGGGGAAATCAAAGGCACAGGAAATGTTGTTTTGGACGAAAGAGGAGTATGAAAAATTTGCTGAAAGTATTAAAAGCAAGCCAGCTTCATATTATGCCTTTGAGATTCTTTATTGGTGTGGCATCAGAGAAGGTGAATTGCTTGCACTTACAAAAGATGATTTTGACCTTGAGAAGAAAATTCTAATTATTAGCAAATCATTTCAAAGGTTAAAAGGAAAAGATTATATTACATCTCCAAAGACGGAAAAAAGTAATAGAACAATTCAATTACCACAATTTCTATGTGATGAAATGTCTGATTTCTTCGAAATGTATTATCATCTGGATTCAAAGCTGAGGCTCTTTACTTTTACAAAATCATATTTACATCATGAAATGGATAGAGGCTGTAAATTGTCAGGAGTGAAAAGAATTAGAGTTCATGATTTAAGACATTCTCATGTTGCATATTTGGTAGAGCAAGGATTTTCTCCTGTGGTAATTGCAGAAAGATTAGGTCATGAAAGTATCTCAATAACCTTAAACTATGCACATTTATATCCGTCAAAACAGTTGGAAATCATTGAAACGATAGAGAAAGAAAGGAATTAAATTTATTAAGATGAGTAAGATATTTAAAAGAGAAAGTCTACAGTCAAGAGATAGAAAACTGAAAGTCGATAAAAACAGAAAAAGAAATATTATAGTGAATTTCAGAATGTCTCCGGAAGAAAAAAGTTTATTGGAAGAGAAAATAGCATTGTCAGGATTAAATAAACAGGATTATATGATTCAAATGAGCCTAAATCATAGCGTTGAAGTATTTGGAAATATAAGAGTGTTTGACGAACTTAAAACAAAACTGAATATGCTTGAAGAATATTTTAAAAATGTTAATTTGGACTGCGATATGGATGAAAATAAACTTGAACTTTTGGCATATATTCTGGAAATGTTTGAAACGGTAAATAGAAATAAAAATGGCTCTACCTACGGCAATAGATAAAGCCAAGAAGCAACCTGATAAGATTGCAAATCTCAAAAAATATTTTATCAGGTTGTACTTCTATCATCAACACAATTATGGAGGTAAAAAATGATAAATAAAGAAAATTACATTAACAACATTCCACAGGAATTAAAAGAACGCAAACAGTGGTTATGGTTCAAGATTTACCATAACAAAGATAAAAACGGAAATATAAAAATGGTTAAGATTCCAATCAGTCCAACTACTTGTGAATCGAATGAGTGGAACAAAGAAGAAAATTGGACAAGCTTTGAAACAGCTTTAGATGGTTTGGAAAGAAGCGGTTGCGATGGACTATCATTTGTTTTAACTGAAGATGATCCGTTTGTCTGCATTGATTTAGATAAGGTTAAAGATAATTTTGAAGAGGTACAAGATATCATAAGCAATTTTGCAGAAACCTATAAGGAGATTTCCGTATCAGAAAACGGAGTTCACATTTTTGTTGAAGGCAGAATTCATAAGAACATCAACAATCAAACTAATCATTTTGAAATGTATAAGTCAAATAAGTGTATTGCTATGACCGGTGATGCTATAGGAACTTGCACAGAAATACAGAATGAACAATATAAGCTAAATCTCTATTATGAAAAATATGCTCTTAAAGAAACGTTAAGAGAACGAATTTCCTATTATAAAAATATAGATAGTGATGTGCCGGATATTGAAGGAATTTTAAAGGCAATCTATATGACAAATAGCAAAGGCAGAGAGCTTTTTAGAGGAGAATATTCCACAGGTGATGCAAGTAAAGACGATTTTCAGCTACTCCTTATACTGAACAGTTTCACACACGGAAATGCAGACTTGATGTTAGAAATATTTCTAAAATCCGCATTGAATCGCTTGGGAGATATGAGCAAAAGAAGGACGGAAGCGGCGTATCTTAAATATCTGAATCAAAGTATAAAAAAAGCACAGGAAGTCGGCGGAACAAATTATTGGAATTATAACTACTACAGGAAAAATAAGGAGGTGATTCGTTGAAAGCATATACGATAGATACGGTATTTGATGTTTCCGATAAGTATGTAGTCGATAATATTATTGCAAGGAAAAGTATAACCCTGATTGTTGCTTCACCCAAAAAAGGAAAGACGGCATTGGGACTTAATCTTGGAATATGCATCAATGAGGGAATTGATTTTCTGGAAAACAAGGTGCGGAAAACAAAGGTTGTTTATTATTGCAATGAGTTATCCGGAAGCCTTATTCAAGAGAGAGTCGGAAGATTGGATTTACCTTGCTCAAGTACGATGAAATTCTATGAAGGCACAAGTTATGTGGATTTTGATGAGTTTGGAAAAATCATAAAATCCGATGTTGAATCAGGATATGAGGTGTTTATTGTCGATACTTTTTCCAAAATAAAATATGACAGAAAATATAATGCCAATGACTACAATGATACTTATGAGGTCATGGCGAAATATTATGAACTTATTGATAAATATGGTTGCACTTTTATCATGATGTATCACACAAAAAAAGATTCTTCGGTAAAAAGTGTCAGCGAGAAGGTTATAGGTTCTCAGGCATTATCCGGATCGGTAGATACCATCATTGCGATTGATAAAGCTTCGGAATTTGATACAGAATTTAAGTTGGATGTGACCAGCAGGCTCTTTGAATCGAAAGCTTATCAGGTAAAAATACATCCCGTTCGAAAGATATTGGAACTTGATAAAATAGATCCGATTGAAACATTGGAACCGTCCATTCAGAAATTGGTTCAAATGATGCCGAAGCTGAAAATGATGGAAGGAACGATAGTGGATATTTGCTCTAAGATTAATCTTGATGTTGAAAGTCCGCAACAATTCGGCAAGACATTAAATCGTAATAAAGATATTCTTAGGAAAAATGGAATAAGCATTTCCATGAAGCGAGGGAAAAATAACAATAACTATCAAGTTAAATATAATTCGGAGGATGTAATTTACTAAAATGCCGTTCAGACCGTTCGTACCGTTTGATGTTTCATGTTTAAGGGGATGTCGTGCGGTATGAACGGTGCAAACGGTAAACTGAAAAGCTACATCCACTTTTTTCTGTGTAAGTTAAAGATGAATTTATAAAAAGTATGAATTATAGGTAGATAGCAAGCATATACTTTTTGAGCACACTCAAAAAGTAGGCTTGAAATTTGATAACTCAAATTTGAAATATTTAGGGAGAACCATAAGACCCCGAAAAAGAAAGGAGAGATGAAAAATGTCAAAGACAGTTAATCGTAAAAACAACTGTACTGTTCATTTTATGGTGAACGAAGAAGAGATGAAAGAATTAAATCGAAGATTTGCATTAACAAATTTTAAGAATAAACGAGAATTTTATAGAGATGCTATCTTTAAAAACAAGATTATCAGCATTGATATATCAGGAGCTTTTAGAAAAGAATTAAGAGAATTATCTTCTCTTGTAAGTCGTAATTCAGCAAACTTAAATCAAATAACAAAGCATATAAACAGTACAGGAGTAATTTACAAAAAAGATATTGAATTAATCCATTCTGGATTAGAACTAGAGTTGTCATTTCTTGCAGAATTTAAAGAAAAAGTTTCCGATTATATCATCAACAAGGTAATAAGCTGATGGCAGCTACAAAGATACATCCCATTAAAATAACACTTAAAAAAGCCATAGACTATATTTGCAATGGCGATAAGACAGACGATGAAATCTATGTTACAACTCACCTTTGCAGCAGAGAAAATGCTCATAAGGAATTTGAACTTACCAAGAAACAATTTGGCTCAAGAACAAAGACTTTAGCCCATCATTTAATCCAATCCTTTGTTCCGGAAGAAGTGAGCTTTGAAGAAGCACATCAAGTGGGAATCGAACTTTGCGAAAAGATTTTAGAGGGCAAATATGAATATGTCTTAGCAACGCATATCGACAAAGACCATATCCACAATCACATAATTTTTAACTCCATAGATGTTGATGAGGGCAAAGTTTACCATTCCTACTATGGCTCATATATGAATATCCGAAATCAGAGTGACAGGTTGTGCAAGGAACATAATTTATCGGTAATAGATGTTGAAACGCAAAAGGAAATCAACGAGATTAAGCGAAGAAAGTTCGTGAATTGGTATGACTGGAATGAAGATAAAAAAGGTAAAAGTTATAAATCAAGACTTCAATTTGATATGGATAGAGTAATTCAAAAAGCAATAAACTGGGAACATTTTCTTAAAATAATGGAACAATATGGATATGAAATTAAGTTTGGAAAGTATATTGCTTTCAAACAGAAAAATCAGCAGAGATTTACCAGAGCGAAAACCATAGGGACTAATTACACAGAAGAAAAAATCAAAGAAAGAATCCGAAATAAAGATAAAGAAATAGGAGAGTTGGTTGATAAAACCAAATATGGAAATCAGGATTGGGTAGTTCATACCAACATGCAAGTAGCATCTAAAATTCTATTAAAAATAAGAGATAAAGGCTTTAACTCTATGGAAGCATTGGAAAAAGGAACTCAAAAAATATCATTTCAAAAAAATGAATTGAAACAAGAATTTGATAAACTTTCGTGGGAACAAAAGAGGATAAAAGAAGTCGTTAAGCATATTCAAATCTGTATCAACAAAAGAGAACATTATGAAGGCTATCGAAAAAATCCGAACGATAAAATTTATATGATGATCAATCGAAAAGATATAGAAGCCTATCAGAAATCCTATGAAGAAACAGATATTTTTCTGAAGCAATTTCCGCATTTGAAAGATACTGTATTAGAAGGATTGAAGAAAAAATCAGGTAAAAATCTTTTTAGGAAATTAAACGAGCATTCTAAAGAATTGCAAGCTAAACAAGAGGAGATAATCAAGAAACATAATTCATTAGCATTACAGTATAAGGAATTTTAAAATTTGAAAAATAACATGAATGAGTATCTTGTTAGGGATAAAACAGAGAAAAATGAATCAGTTATTGATAATATTGAAAAATATAAAATTGAAG
>JAJQAF010000090.1:5174-11887 GCA_021203945.1 Campylobacter sp. | reverse complement strand
CTATAAGAAATCTATAAGTAGAACTATAAATAAATAAATAAATTCAAGTTAAGTAGAACTATAAATAAATAAATTCAAGTTAAGTAGAACTATAAATAAATAAATTCAAACTAAGAAGAACTATAAGAAATCTATAAGTAGAACTATAAATAAAAATATAGTTTATTGGGTATTTTAAGCAACCTGGAAAAACACTAGATAAAATGCCTTAAATAGGTCCTATCTAGCTTAATAGTTACTTAATATCACTTGCAAATAAGCTTTTTAGATTTAGCTAAACAATAGAAGCAATTTAGGTGGGCTTTAGGTAGAGTTTAGGGGTGTTAAAGGTTAGCTATGAGTTAGCTTAAGGTTTCCTTAAGGGGTTTATAAACTACTAAAAATATTTGAAACCCTATAATAACGCCTGTGTTGCCTGTTTTTCCCCCTTAGTCCCCTGCATATTTTGAGCGCACTAACAAAGCACTAAGCACTACAGGCAGCAAACAAAGGGGGGTATTCAAAGGTATTTTATAGCGCGTATAAACATTTTATACCTCCTTCAAAATACTTAGTGCTTTCTAGGGTAAGCAAATAGCCATTTAGTATTCTTATAGAGGCTTAGCAGTCTCTAGGGATTATAAAGGTCGTTAATGCTCTTAAAGTGCTTAGTAAGGACATAAAGTTCCTTATAAAGTCCCTTAGCATTTTTATATAGCCCTAAAAATCGTTACTTCGTTTATATATTCGTCGGGTATATTACCCAAGTAGGTTTAATCTTATATTGCTTTAATATACTCTAAAGGCTCATATAAAATACTTATATATTATCCCTGTTTTATCTATTCTAAACTCGAAGCCAGTTCTAGTGCGCTTAACTTTAACCTTGAGCCACTTACACTCAACTTTAAAATTTACATTTGTGCTATTTAAAAATTACCCAAAGGCATTAAAGTAACCTAAAGCTAGATAAAGCTTACCTAACCACCATTAAAGCCCTACTCAAAATCTATAATAAACCTAATAAAATAGGCATTATAAAGCTTTTTAATGTTTTTAGTAATTATTTTAGTGATTTTAAGTATATTTTAAGTTTCTATGTGTTATAGTTTTGTCGAGTTTAAAAAGTTAAGTTAGCTTTTTAGGCGCATTCTTTGAAATTATAAGTTTAGCTATATTAATATAGCTTTAACGCTCCGCAATGACGGCAATCACTACGGAGCAAGCGCATAATAACACATAAAAGGGAAATATTATGCAAGAATATAATACTATATTAGCACTTAAAGAGTGCTTATACCTGGCTTTAGTTGCCATTATGGCTAGTTTTATAATGGTTTTAGGGGGTGTAAAATGATTGACCCTGTAGAAATCTATAAAGGTATTTTGGCTACTCGAGGCAACTCTACACGCTGCACTGTTAATGATTTAGAACGCTTTACAGGACCAGAAGGGGCTAGGTTTATATTAGTTTGGCTACCCTTTGGAGAACATTATTTTGTTATCGATATGGGCGAGGAAAACGAGGAGTTCAACAAAAAGTTTAATAGGGCTGCCTATGTTTTTGATACGGATGGAATACTTCACGGTATTCAAGATGATAAGTATGGCATTAAAGCACTAAGGTGCAAACCTTATAAAGCAAAGGAACTATTAGATAAACTCGCAGCGTTGCATCTGATATGCACGCGAGAACTAGAAGAATATTTAATTGCAAATAAAATCATCTTTAAGTATATGAGCCTTAAGGAGGGCTACAACTTACAGACAAGTTTAGGCTCGTGTATGCACAAATGCGGGAATTATTTTTATTTATATGAGGATAAAGCAACGTTTTTAGGTGCTTTTAAAAATGATAAATTAATCGCCCGATGTATTGTTTGGAACAAGGGCGAAGTATTAGATGGGGAAAACCTAGAGCCGTCACTCTTTAGATATGCTGACCGTCTGTATTATACTGATGGGGAAAGTAGAGAAATTTTAATAAACTATTTAAACAAAGAGGGGATACTCCTCTTATGGGGCAAAGAAAATATGGGAGGCTTTAGTTATAAACAGTGGGCGTTAAAAGCGCCAAAATGTTTATTAGAGGCTTGCAAGAGCGAAACCCCTTTGTCGTGGATGGATACATTTAACCATTTTGATGATAAAAGGGGCGTTTTATATAGCTATGATTGGCATACAAACGGTTTTGACATAAACGACCTCCCTATACACGACGATGATAATATAGGTTATGCGTTCTTACAAACTAGGGGCGGATACTGGGACGCTGATAGGGGGAACTTTGTTTATAGCGCCTATGAAGATAGATACATAGATGCAGATTATGCCTACTTTTCTAGAGATGAGGATACACATTTTTCAGAAGATAACGATGACTTTGTATATGTAAAAAGCCAAGATGATTATCTATTAAAAGAGAACTGCATACAATATGGCGGGGCATATTATGCCATAGCTGATTGTATTTATTCAAGTTATGAGGGTGAATATTATCCTGAGGAGGCTTATGAGGATTATATAGAGGTTTCTTATGGCAATGATATAGTAGGGGAGGATAATCCCGATTTTGTATATTGTGAGCGTGAGGATACTTATTTACATATTGATGATGTATCTTTTAGTGAATATTACAACGAACATATACTAAATGAACGGGCAAGGTGGTCGGATGTGGTCAATAGTTATGTATATATAGACGACAACGATGAGAATTTAAAATAGAGCAAAGGAGAAAGATGGTCAAAAGTGTTGAATTATTAAAACTCATAGAACAAGACCAGAAGAGGCTTTATAGCCTCTTAGCTGGTTTTGATACCACTAAATATACCCGCCACGTCTCACAGGGCGGGATTATATTTATACCAAAAAATACTAAAAGCTACCCGCTTATATGCACACATATAGACACTATAAACGAAGCTAGAGGGGCGTTAAACCCCACTAAAGAGGATTTAATTATTAGTGGGGATTTCATATCTCTTGCGCCTAGCTCTAAATCTGCGTGTATAGGTGGCGATGACCGTAACGGTGTCTATATTGCGCTTAAGCTAATGCAGATAAATAAGCCCTTTGCGTTTGGTTTTTTTACAAATGAAGAAGTAGGCTGCAAGGGAAGCACGGAGCTAAGCACATTTATAGATACTCTCAATACTACTTGCTTTATAGGGCTAGACAGGAGGGGCTTTAATGAAGCAGCCCTATATGGTTATGATAACAATGAGCTAACTAAGATTTTTAAGAATTTAGGCTATAGGCAAGCTTATGGGACTGTAACGGACGCTAGCAACTTATCTCTATTGTGTAATAAAAACCTTGCTTGCATTAATATTAGCGTAGGCTATGAAGGTGAGCATACACGGGCGGAGACAATATACCTAACGGCTGTTAATAGGACTTTAGAGGTGTTAAGTAATATAGATGCCTCTTTGTTTAGCGCAGGGCTTTTTAAATATGCTGTAGGGCAAAACCATTCTGACGGTTTATACCTAGACTACTATCACGACGACACGGGATATTTTTATGGGGACGAAACTTTTTATAATGATGATATGTTAGATTTTCTTGAATGTGAAGCGGACTACATAAACGATGAGCCCTATAATCCCTATATACTAAACGAGGCTATAAAAAGGGGGCAATAAGGAATATTTTAGTAAGGATGACTTATAATGATAAAAATAATATATACAGGTCAATATGCCCCGAAGCAAAAGTAAAGATAGGTTAGCTTACTTGAAGTCTAATCAAGATTTTTCTGATTATATTGTGGATAATAAAAAGCTATCCAAAATAGAGGAACTTATTAAAAAGCAGAACAACGCCTTTGAGGCGGAACTTAAAGCCATTAGGGGTGGTCCTAAGCTTTTTGGTGCGTTTGTATTCATAACCATTCAGGTGCTTAGTTATTTTGGCGTGGCAGGGCTCTTAGAGTGGGTTACGCACGGCAAAAGGGATATGTCAGGGGATATACCACTTATAACCTTTATGTTTGCTAGTACGCTTGCAGTTTTTGTTGTGTATTGGCTTAACAAACTGTTAAGTAAGCGTTGCATTAATAGGGCGGTGGATAATCCTAAAAGCCTATATGTATTAGCTCTGCGTCCCCGCTCTTTAATAACTAAAAGAGAAAAAGCCAAGCACGACTTACAGTTTTTAGCTAAAGTTATAAACAATCACGTAAGTGGCGGGCGGTATGCTAGTGAGGCACAGGTGGCTTTATGGCTAGAAGTCGTAATTAATTGCTATAAGCCTAACGATAAAGGGTTGATAGAAAAAGTAGTAACAACGTTTGAGCTATTCAGAGAAGATAAGCTTAGTGAAGCCTCAACGTTGTCTTACGTGGTTGCTGTAGCTATCTTAAAGGGGATTATTAGTATTATATTGTTTGGGGGAGCAGCTTTTTATATTTACCCTAATAGTTTTTTGGGTATTGCTATAGGAACATTGGGTTGGCTTTATCTGCTATCTGTATCTGCAGGTGAATATAAGGTAACTAGCTTAAGCGATGACGACTATTATGAGGCATTGGCACTCGATATCAAGTTTATATCGGGTTATACGCCTAGATTTAAAAACGAGGAGGACGGTCCTTATGTAGCTAGAATTATTTATAAGCACTTTGGATTTAGTGCAAGGGGGGAGGACGTCATAGGGCTTATAAGAGCCTTTATGGTTTATAAAAAAACAAAGGGAAAATAGAAAGGAAATGAAAGAGTATGACGCAAGAGGAACAGGAAAGCAAAGCACAGAAAGCCATAGCTATACTAAAGCTCTTTGATGAAGCTAAGCCATTAAAAGAGGGTGCTAAACAGACGCTGCATAAGTATTCTGTTAGGTTCTTTTTGCTGCTGTTGGCTGTATATTTACACGAAGGGGATACACAAGTGTTTTACAAAAAGCTGTTAGGCTGGAACGCACAAAATATTAATATGCATACTAATTCATTAGTAGATGCCGGTTTTCTAGTGTTTGATGATGTGCCCTTGATAAGATTTAATGGCAGACCGGCTAAAAAAGTTCTAGTAACGGCTGCTGGACGAGAGTTTATACATAAGGTATTGTGCTATGTTTAAACGTGGCAAGAGCTGGGTGAGCGATTTTATCCTAAGAGGAAGGCGCTACCAGAAAACTTGGCGTAATTTAAAAAAGAGTGAGGCACAGGTGGCAGAAGCTAAATGGCGTAGAGAAATATTAAACGATTTAGAAGTTATCCCTACGCCTCGCGAAATGCGCTACGCAACAGATAGGTCTCTAAAAGGGCAGCTTACGCGCCGCGCTAAAGTAAAGCCAGAATATACTATGACATTATCAGAGGTCACCGAGTGGATGTTTGACCGTGTTTGGCAGTTTAATCAAGACAGTAAAACGCCCCCTAGTAGGATGAATACTATTATCAGGGCTATGGGGAATGTTAATATAACGGATTTTGATGACGATATGCTGGCAGAGTTTAGAGATAGGGTTTTAAATAAAGGTATAGATGGCAAGAGATATAGCGCAAAGTCTTATAATCACTTTATAAGCACTCTAAAGGTTTGTATGGATACCTTAGAGAAACATAGGCGATTAAGGCTACCCAACAAACCAACGTTTGCTGGAACATATATAAAGGTTGTTGCTAAGCGTATTGTTAGATTTAGCGACGATGAACTAGACAGAATGAGGCAATATTTTCAGGATTTAGCAAATAAAAAGTTAAATATAAGACACACTGAAATGCTTGAATATTTTATTATTAATTCTAATTTAGGACTAAGACCTGCCGAGTATTATGCGCTAGAAGTGGGCGATATAGATTTTGTTAATAAAAGTATAACAATCTCAAGAGCTATAAAAAACCATTCACACTCGATGAAAATAGGGAGCACAAAAAACGGAGTAAGTAGGACGTTGCCTATAGATGGCTTGACGCTAGAGACTTTTAAGGGTATTGTGGAACGGATTAAAATCCTTAACCAAACAGACCCTGCGGATGCACTAAGGCTCTACTTAGAAACCCTCGAAGGAAATTTAAAGGAATTATATCACGCAATAGCGTTGGGTAACTTCAAGGGCTACTATGGCACGCCGTTAGAGAGATGTCCAATAACAACGCTACATCAGAAGTATTGTGAGGAACTTTGGAATGCAATGTTAATAGAGCTAGGTTTTGATAAAAAAGCAAATAGTAAGCATTATACGATGTATGGTCTAAGGCACACGGTGGCTTCTAGGTTGGCTGCATTAAAAGGGTATGGAACTCATAAGCTAATGTTATTTATGGGTCACTTAAATGCACTTACAAGCGAGAAATACGTGCATCTTAACGTAGATGATTTAAGAGACGGATGCAACATAGGCATTAGTTAAAGAGAAGGTCAGACAGAGGATGTTTAGTTAAGTAAGTTTTTAAAATGTGGTGCAAAGTGCGCTGTAATGGGCGGGCTCATAACCCAAGCGCTAAAAGATAATAATGTGGTTATTATTGACAATTATTTCGGATATAGTGATCAAGGAAGCGACGAAAATGATGAAATATACGGGAACGACCGCGATAACTCGCTAAAAGGAAACAAAGGCGATGATATCTTAATAGGCGGCAAAGGTGACGACACCTTATACGGCGGAGATGGAAACGATACTTACGTGTTCGGCAGGGGCGACGGAAAAGATACGATATACAATGACGATTCTACGCCGAACCGTAGAGATATCATTAAATTTAA
This sequence comes from Campylobacter sp., assembly GCA_021203945.1. GTDB lineage: Bacteria > Campylobacterota > Campylobacteria > Campylobacterales > Campylobacteraceae > Campylobacter_A. The sequence continues at coordinate 5,198 of JAJQAF010000090.1, read as the reverse complement.
AGAGGGGATAACGATAGACGATCT
>JAJQAF010000090.1:0-5074 GCA_021203945.1 Campylobacter sp. | reverse complement strand
TTTAGCGACGGATCGTCTATGGATCTTGCCGAGATAAAACGAAGAGTTTTAATAAGCAACGATTCAAGCGATCACACTATAAACGGTTTTAGCTCCGACGATACTATTATGGGGGGAGACGGAAACGATTATATTGACGGCAAAGGCGGCAACGATACGCTTATTGGCGGATTTGGAGACGATACTTACGTTTATAATGATGCAAGCAAGCACAATATCATAGAAGATATCGGAGGAAATGATACCCTATATATTGATATTGCAAGATCAAGTATTATTTTTACAAAGGATAACGATGATCTTTTGATATCCGTGCGTGATGATTCCGATAAAAGCATAAGAGTTAAAAATCACTTCTTGGCGGATGAATATGCAATAGATAAAATTTCATTTAACCCATACGACGACGATAGCCTTTCGCTAACGAAAGATCAAATAGATAAGCTCGCAAAAGCCTTATATATCTTCTCCGAAGGTAGCGGAACTTTAAACGGAGGCAATGAGGACAATGTCTATACCTACACGGGAGGCAAAGTAAGCATAAGCGATCTTGGAGGAGACGATAGAGTGGTGTTTAATTTGGACAATCCCTCAAACGGCTTATTTTATCATTCAAACGGAATAGATTTACAGATAAGCACCAGCCGAATAGACGATTCGAATAATGATATCTTGGAGATTAAAAATTTCTTCACCGATAGCGATGCCGTAATAGAAAATTTTGACATAAACGATTATTGGAGCGTAACGGCGCAATCCATCTTTGATAAATTCGGAAAAACATATCCTACTAAATCTCCCGACGCTCCCGCTCCTAGCCCGGGCGAGGATACTTTAACCGGAGGCAAGGAAGATAACGTATTTAACTATAACGGCGGTATGGTTAGCATAACCGATACCGGCGGAAACGATAAGGTTGTATTTACAAATCCCGGCTCAAGAGTATTTTATGAAACAAACGGAAAAGATCTTAAGATAAGCACCTCTAAAATCAATAGCTCCAATAACGATGTTTTAGAGGTAAAGAATTTCTTTACGGATAAAAACGCGATAATAGAGGAATTTCAAATCAACAGCTTTTGGACGATAACATCCGAATCCATATATCAAGCATTTGGCAAAGAATATCCCGTTCAAGCCGACCCTTTAGCTCTACCCGGAGATAGCTCGCAAATGTATAACCTCGGTCTAAACACAAATATGCTAGGATATTAAGCTCGTAGGTTCAAGGAGAATTTTACCCTCCTTGAACTCTTATTAGGAAATTGTTGATCGTATCTGTCGTTTTTGGCATTTTTTACTTATTTCCAAGTATGCTTTAAATAAGCAAAAAGCCTTAATGCGGGTCTTAAAATGCATTTATCAATACTTAAGCCTTAATATGTTAGATTTTTAAACATTTTTTTAACGTGGAGATCTTGTGAGGAATTTATTCATTCTTATCGCCGTATGCATCTATGCAAATTGCGCCTCATATACCTTTGAAGATCTAAGCAAACATCTTGAACTTACAAACCCGTCGATTCTCTCGTCCAGACTTCAAACCCTTATGGCAAACGAAGAGCTGAGCATGCAAAAATCAAATTTCTATCCGAAGTTAAGCTTGAGTGCAAACTCCGAATACTCTAAGAAATTCGCAGATAATCTTAGCAACTATATAAACGACGAAAGCCTAGTTGGTTCCACCGGTTATCAAAACTCCCTATCTTTAAAGCTAAACTACGAGCTTTATAAATTTAACGCAACTTCCTTAAGTGTCCAAGCGGCTGAAGAAAAGGTAAAAAGCTTAAGCTATCAGGAGTGTAATATATTAAACGAAGCCAAGCTTGAACTGCTTGAGCTTTATTATAAGATACTAGACGACAAGGATAAGATTGAAATTTACGAAGAGCTTAAAGGGCTGCACAGACAAATTTACGATCTTTCAAAAAGACTTTACGACGCAGGAGAGATACAAAAGACACTTTTGGCAAGCAAGGCGATAGAGCTTGTGGAGATTGAGGACGCAATGATACAAATACGCAAAGATCTTGAATCGATGCTTAGTGAAATTTCAAATTTAAGCGGGATTGATATAGTCTTGGCAAGTCAAATTTTGCCATTTCAAGATAGTAATAAAACGGAGTTTGATATTCCTGCGTTTGAAGATTCAAACAAGGCAAGGGAGCTAAACGCCTTAATCGCAAATAAGCTGCTTTTATTGGAGTCAAAAAAGAAAGATTCTTTCCCCGCCGTGTATCTATATGCCAAATATGATTTTTACGGATACGATAACGACGAATATAAAATATCCGTTAAGGATACAAAGAAAAACGGATATAGGGTAGGCATAAGCATAGTTTATAATCTCTTTGACGGCTTTCGCAGAGAAGCCGCCATACAAAGCGATCTGCTTGAAGTGGAATTAGCCAAGCAAGATTTGATTAGCGCAAAGAGAGATTATGAAAAAACGGTTAGAAACTTAAAATACGAACTAAGTCAAATAGATAAAAAGATAAAGACGACGTCAGATCTGGCAAATAGCTCCAAAGATCTTTTTGATATGACGCAAAAGCTAAATGAGCATGAGCAAACCGATGAATTATCCGTTATTCAAAGTAACGTCAAATACTATGAAAATCTTTTAAAGCTTAAAGAGGGTAACTTGGAAAAAACCATGCTGATTTTAAAAAATAATCTTATTTATGAAAAGGCGAATGTTTGCAAAGTGCTTTAAGAAGTTTGGAGATAGTAGGACATTTAAACAACGTAGCTATTGATAGCAGAGCCATTATTAGAGATTACGGCTTACAAGGCGCGCTAAGCTTAGAGGAGCTCACTAAAATAGCAAAACATAAAGGCTTTACGGCTAAGATTAAAGAGCTAAGCTTTAAAAATTTACTAAGCTATCCTATGCCCTGTATCGCTCAAGATAGTGACGGAGCTTATTTTAACATACTAAAAGCGGACGAGCAAAAAAGAGAGCTTTTAATATTTAAGGATAAAAACGAGCCTTATGTAGTTAAATTTGACGAGATAAAAGCCACGCTAAATCCAAAGGCTATATTTTTAAAACATAAAATTTTAAACGACAGGATCAAATTCGGCTTCGGTTGGTTTTACGCAAGGCTTTTGCATTATAAGAAAATAGTAGCCGAGGTTTTGGTCGCCTCGTTTATGCTTCAGCTATTCGGGCTTATCACTCCGCTTTTTACTCAAGTCGTGCTAGATAAGGTCTTGGTTCATCACAGCCTAAGCACGCTTAACGTCATAGCCTTTGCATTCGGAGCGGTGATCTTATTTGAGATGTTAATAAGCCTAAGCAGAAACTATATCTTTGCGCATACCACTTCAAAGATAGACGCTAGGCTGGGAGCGCTACTTTTTGCACATTTAATCAAGCTTCCTATGACCTACTTTGAAAACAGAAAAGTGGGAAATATCGTAGCAAGGGTAAGGGAGCTTGACAGCATAAGGGAATTTATCGCAAACAAATCCGTAACCGTATTATTAGATATTTTATTTAGCATAGTTTTTATCGTGATGATGCTATTTTATAGCGTTAAACTAACTTTGATCGCCGTATGTTTCGTAAGCGTCATAGCCGTGCTTTACTTTTTCGCCACTCCCAAACTAAGACAAAAGCTTGAAAACAAATTTCAAATGGGTGCGAAGTCAAACTCATATTTAGTGGAATCAATCACCGGCATTACGACCGTTAAATCTCTTGCGATAGAGGGAAGTATGCAGCGTCTTTGGGAGGATTTTTTAGCCAAATACGTAAAATCAAGCTTTGAGCTTTCAAATCTTTCAAATATCCTTTCAGGCATCGCAAACGCCTTGCAAAAGCTAATGACGCTAAGCATATTATACTTTGGCGTAGGGCTTGTCATAGAAAACAAACTTAGCGTAGGACAGCTCATAGCCTTTCAGATGTTTGCCGGGCAGTTTAGCGCCCCTATAATGCGTCTTGTGGGTCTTTGGAACGAATTTCAACAAGCGCTTTTAAGCGTGGATAGATTAGGCGATATACTAAATACGCCCGTCGAGCAAGACAACGACAAAGCCATAACGCTATCTTCAATAAAAGGCGATATTAAATTTGACAATGTTTCCTTTAAATATTCCCCAAACGCGCCTATCGTGCTAAGCGAATTTAGCTTGGATGTAAAAGCGGGCGGCAGCATAGGCATAGTAGGACGAAGCGGAAGTGGTAAAAGCACGCTTACGAGGCTTATTCAAAGACTTTATTACGCAAACGAGGGAGCTATTTATATAGACGGAGTGGATATTAGACATATGAGCCCTTCTTGGCTTAGGCAAAACATAGGCGTCGTCTTACAAGAAAACTATCTGTTTAGCGGAAGCATTAAAGAAAACATAGCCTACGCTCACCCAAGCGCCTCAATGCAAAGGATAATAGAGGCTTCAAGAGTTGCCGGAGCGGACGAGTTTATATCTACCTTACCGCAAGGATACGATACCTTCGTAGGCGAGAGAGGCTCTGCACTTTCAGGAGGTCAAAAACAGCGCATAGCCATAGCAAGAGCGATCTTAAGCGATCCTAGAATTTTAATCTTTGACGAGGCTACTTCGGCACTTGATTATGAGAGCGAAAGGATCATATCAAACAATATGAAAGCCATCAAGCAAAACAGAACCGTCTTTATAGTCGCTCATAGATTAAGCACGGTTAGGGATTGCGATGAGATAATAGTGCTGGATAAGGGCAAACTCATAGAAAGAGGCGATCATGATAGCTTGATGAGGCTTAAAGGATATTATTATTTCTTAAATAGTCAGCAAGAAAGTATCGCAGGGCAAAATTTAACTCAAATTTGAGCTAAATTTAACTTATACGCAGCTATTTTAAATTAATCGGATTACTAAAAGGACAAATTTGAAAAACGACGATATTCATGAATTTAAACCGCTTTTGATAGAGATAGAAGACAGACCGCAAAACCCTCTTGGGCGCATAATACTTTATCTGGTAACCGCAGTCATAGTATTTGGTATCTTATGGCTCGTGTGTGCTTAAATAGACGTAGTGGTAAGTGCTAGCTGCAAGGGCATACCAAGCGGATAGATAAAT
>JAJQAF010000096.1 GCA_021203945.1 Campylobacter sp. | reverse complement strand
CGCAAAATTTAACTAAACAAATCGAAAAGATTAACGCTTATTCCTCGCTTCGCACCGCCGAAAAAATAACAAAAAATAAGAAATTTTCACTTACAAGGCTAGTTTTCGTATTTCCTTTGGTTTTTTTAAAATCTTTCTTAATAAGGCGCGCATTTTTAAATGGGATTCCCGGTTTTATAGGCGCTTTTATCAATGCTTTTTACGCATTTTTAAAAGAGGCTAAACTTTACGAATCGGACTTAAAGAAAGACTAGTGACACTAATTATATAATGTAATATATCAATTAAAAAGCATTTTGATAATTATTTGACATTAGTTATCAAAATATGTATAATTGTCAAATTACTTTCACACATAGAGGCATCATGGAACTTTTAAAAAGTCATATTGATCATATCATCATTGGAATTTTGGGAATAATGAGTTTTTTCGTCGTTTGGTATAGTATAGAACGTATAATATACTATTCGCGAGTTGATATTAAAAAATTTTCAAGTATCGAAATGCTAGAAGAAGCATTGACTAAAAATTTGACTACGCTTTATATAATATACTCAAATGCCCCATATATCGGGCTTTTGGGCACGGTTGCAGGCATTATGATAACGTTTTACGATATGGGTATGGCTGGTGGTCTGGACACCAAGAGCATCATGATAGGTCTCTCGTTAGCGCTTAAAGCGACTGCTTTCGGTCTTTTAGTAGCTATCCCGACGCTTATGCTTTATAACGCCTTTATGCGCAAAGTCGACGTTCTAATAAATCGCTACAAGGTTTATGATGCGACTAAATAGAAAAGACGGACTAAATATAGTCCCTTTTATTGATATTATGCTCGTTTTATTAGCCATCGTGCTTAGTATCTCGACGTTTATCGCACAAGGAAATATTCCTATTGATCTGCCTAGTTCGGAAAGCGCTCAACAAGACAGAGAAGACAAAACGAAAGTTAGCCTCATTATAGATAAAGATAACAAATTTTTTATAGATGATGTCGAAGTAAATCCGGATGAACTTAAGCAAAAACTAAACGATATAGATCAAAAGACGCTCGTAGAACTCAAAAGTGATAAAAATTCAAAATTTGATAGTTTTGTTAAAGTGGTCGATATTTTAAAAGAAAAAGGTCACGAAAACTTTGCAATCTCAACACTCACTGAATAAAATTTCAAATTATAGCGGGCTATTTGTCTCTATAATATTGCATGCGTCCGCTTTGATATTTTTACTACACCATCCGTTTGAAGAGATAAAACCGTCGGAAAATAAGGCTATAAAAATAGCTCTTGAATCGTTTGATATTCCGGAAGCCAAAGCGGAGATATCAACGGCTCCGGAAATCGCCGAAACATTAATGATACCTGAACCGACTCCCCCTGCCCCGCCTCCTCCCCCGCCTCCGCCTGAAGTAAAGCCGCCGGAGCCAAAGCCGATTCCGCCGGAGCCAAAAGAAGAGCCTAAAAAAATAGAACCGAAAACAGAGGACAAGCCAAAGCCTAAACCTGTTCCCGAACCAAAAAGAGAGCCTAAGCCGCAAAAGGCTCAAGAAGTTGTTCAACAACCCACACCTCCGCCGACTCAGACGATACCAAGCACTTCAACATCTAGTAGCGCTTCCGATTCTATGCATAATTTACCGCCGAATGGTGCGCAAAGAGCGGCGGCTCCCGTTTCAAAAATAGGCGAGCTAAATTTGGCTAATTCTGCAGGAGATGAAAATTTTGCAAAAATAGTAAGCGCGATCAAAAAGCACCAAAAATATCCTAAGAATGCGCAAAAAATGCGTCATCAAGGGATTGTGGAGGTAAGATTCTTGCTCAAAAAAGACGGTTTGGTCGAGGATATAAAGGTTACAAAAAGTTCAGGCTACTCCAGCCTTGATGAAGGTGCGGTAGAAAACGTCGAGAGAGCAAGCAAAGACTTCCCTATATTAAATAATAGCTACTATATTAGCATACCGATATCGTTTAGGCTTAGATAGAAATTTTAAAGGCGCTACGCAAGAACGCCTTTGAAGGCTGTAAATTTTAATCAAAAAATTCACTATTAAATTTATCTTTATTAAAATTTTTACCTAAAAATTCGCATATTTTTTCAACGTCTATTCTTGCGGTCTCAAAACAGCTTGTTGCGCCGGGGCTTGGCGTCATATTAAAAACTATACCGTCGTTAGTCTGTATGCGTCCTTCTCCGAGCTCTAATTTTTTATTTATCCTATCTATGACCTGAGGTCTAACGCCGCCGAAATTTTTAGCATAAAACAGATCGTCTTCTTTTAAGCTAGGCACTATTTTTCGAGCGTCTTTTACAAATTCTTTTTTATTGACAAAAGGTATTTCGAATAAAAAATTTCGCCCGATATACGAGCGAATATCGTCATCTTTAAGTAAATTCTTAAACACTTCAAAGACGTTTTTATCAAATTTTAAACAGCTCAAAAAGTCCAAAATACTAGAATTTCCATGATATCTTTCCAGTTTGGGCATTACAAGCGCCGTAGGTCCGAAACGCGTATTACCGTTTGCCAATATGTCGGGATCGCCGTGCAGTGCGGCAAACGGAAGTTTATCGTTTTGCACCATATAAACTTTACCGTTTAGCAAAGGCTTTTTAGCGAAATAAAAACTACCCGCCACGGGCAAGGTGCTAAAATGTAGCCCGTATCCCATTTTGTGAGCGAAATATAGCGAATGAGCGCCGGCATCGACTACTACGTAATCTGCGCTGATTGATTGACCGTCGTTTGTTTTTATATAAAACGTATCGCCTACTTTTTTTATATCAAGGACTTGACAATTTAAACTAAGTTCGTAACCGTCGCCGGCTATATTTACCGCATTTTTTACGAGGGAGTCGGCTATAGCGCCAAAATCCATCGTGGTATATTGCCCGCTTTGAGAACCAATAGCTACAATATTTTCGGGTCTCTCTTTACCGTTTTCGTCAAAAACTACATTAGGCTCTATTTGCTTTAGCTCATCTTTACTATAAATTTCAAGATACGGATAAGTTTCTTTGAATTTTTCATATCTTGACGTGACTTTATCAACCTCATCATCTCCGATAGCAAGCGCTATTTTTTGGTGCGAAAACATAAATTTTTCATTATAGCCGTATTTTAAGGCATATTTTATAGGCATATTTGCTATCTTGGCTACCTTTTGCGCTTTCTCAAACGTATAATTAGTCTCGATATCGCCGCAGTGAATTGTCTGAGAATTACATCTACCGTTAGAATTTAGCGTCGCTACGCTTTCATATTTTTCTAACAGTGCGACGCGTTTTATATCGCAGAAAGCCGCCAATTCGTAAAAAAGCGCGGTTCCGCTTATGCCAGCACCGATTATTACGACATCAAAATGATTTTGCTTCATTATCTTCCCCAAAATGAGTTTATAAAATGATACTATATTAAGCTAAAAAGCGCGCAAATACGCATCTTCTATCAGCTCGTTTTGCCTAAAATTCGCCATCGCACCAAGAGCGAAATTCGGATTTCTAAGCAACTCTCTGCCGTAAGCCACGCCGTCGCACGCTTCGCCTATCAAAAGCGCCTCGCCCTCACTGGCACGCGTGATAAACCCTACTGCGATAACGGGGATTTTTACGACCGCTTTTACGGCTTTTGCGTAGCCCGCCTGATAAAGCGGTGTGATTTTCGGCATGTTATCGGCTTTTTCAAAAAAACCGCCCGCAGAAACGTGTATATAAGCCGCACCTAAGCTTTCAAGCTCTTTTGCCAAACGCACGCTATCATCAATGTTCCAATCGCTCTTAAGCCAGCTATCGGCACTTATTCGCACGCCGATTGGGATTTGCACCGCCGCTTTCATTTCGCTTAAAATTTCACGTAAAAATCTCGTGCGATTTTCAAAACTTCCGCCGTATTTATCGCTTCGTTCGTTTATACTAGGCGATAAAAATTGGCTTATCAAATATCCGTGCGCAGCGTGAATTTCAATGATCTCATAACCCGCTTTTTGAGCACGCACGGCAGCCGAGACAAAATTCGCCTTAACCCGCTTAATATCATCCAAGCTCATTTCACGCGGCATTTGATATTTGTCGCTAAATTTAATCGCACTCGGCGCGATAGGCTCGCTATCACACTCGCTTTTACGTCCCGCGTGCGCCAGCTGGATAGCCATTTTTGCGCCGTATTTAGAGCAGTCTTTGACAAGCTCTATATGTTTTGTCGCCTGCTCGTCGTTCCACAAACCAAGATCCTTATGCGTGATTCTGCCGCACGGCTCAACCGCAGTCGCCTCGACTATGATAAGCCCTACTCCGCCGAGCGCCCTAGCGGAGTAATGCAACTTATGAAAACATCTCGGCGCACCGCCGTCATCTTTGACCTTATACATACACATAGGCGGCATTACGATACGATTTTTGATCTGCACGTCGCCGATTTGAAACGGCGTGAAAAGCATAGCCATTTTAGCTCCTTTTAATTTTTAAATTTGCCGAATTCTACCCATAAAATCAAAATTTAAACTAAAATTGAGATTTTAAATTTAAAACCAATCAAATCGTATAATGTTTTACCAAGTCGCAATTTACGTCTTTTTTACGGAAATTTGCAAATAATGAATTCATAAGTTAAAAGCTAAATTTGATTTTAAATTTAAGCCGTCCAAGCACTATCAAATTTTTAAGCCTATAATTTTTTATGCGTGAGCTAAATGAAAGGCAAATTTAAAAAACGCTTAAATTTCATGGCGTTTTGCGAATAAAATTCGTTCCGTTAGCTGAAAAATTTAACTCCTCTTTGTCCGCCTCGTTTTTATATAGTGAGAATAAAATCCCGTCGTAGCTAAAGAGGTTGAGCTAAATTTAAGCAGGCTTTCGTAGCTGTCAATCTTAAAATGACGCAATACCCGCACGATCTAAAATAGGCTTCGTTAAAATCAAGTATTTTGTCATTGCCATGCAAAACCCAAACCTACGTTAAACGAAGCTTTGCGGTTTAAATTTAATGCGTCTAATTGCGTAAAATAAGCGATTGTCAAACCTAAAGCGGCGCAAGCTTGGTAATCATTTGTGCGGCATACGTTTGATAGATTAAAAGCTAAATTTAACAGCTTAAAAGCTATAAATTTAGCTTAAATTTAACCCTATTTATCGGCGTCCCAAGCTAAAATAGTGTTGCCCTCGCCATCTTTAGCCACATCGCCCATTCCCATTATATTGTAACCGCAATCCACATAGTGAATCTCGCCCGTTACGCCGCTTGCGAGATCGCTTAGCAGATACATCGCGCTATTTCCGACATCTTGAGTGGTAACGTTGCGTTTTAGCGGGCTATTTACTTCGTTATAGCGTAAAATCATTCTAAAATCCCCGATTCCGCTTGCCGCAAGAGTTTTGATCGGTCCTGCGCTAATAGCATTGACGCGAATGTTTTTCTCGCCAAGATCGTGCGCCAAATAGCGAACGCTGCTTTCAAGCGCGGCTTTTGCTACGCCCATAACGTTATAATGCGGCACAAATTTCGGACCACCAAGATACGTTAAAGTTAAGATCGATCCGCCCCGTTTAAGTGCGGGCAACACGGCTTTGGTTAAACTTAGCAAAGAATAAACGCTAGTTCCCATCGCTATGTCAAACGCCTCTTTGCTTGTATCAATAAACGCACCTTCCAAAGCCTCTTTGGGTGCGTAAGCTACGGCGTGCACGACAAAATCTATCTCGCCCAAGTCCGCCTTTATCTTATCCGCCAAACCCTCTAAGTGCGCCGGGTTATTTACGTCAAGTTCATATACGAATTTGCTGCCAAACTCCTGAGCGATCGGCTCTACGCGTTTTTTAAGAGCGTCGTTTAGATAGGTAAATGCCATCTGCGCGCCTTGTTTATGACACGCTTCGGCGATTCCGTAAGCGATTGATTTAGCGTTTGCGACGCCGACTATCAGACCTTTTTTCCCTTGCATTATCATTTTTATCTCCTTAGGTTTTTATTCTTCGGCGACTTATAGAATTTAGCCGCCGTTTTAATAACTATTTTCAAATTATCCTATAAATTAAAGCGATTAAATTTAAACATTTGCCGCTCGTATTAAATTTAAAAAATTATACGCGTCCCAGCTCGCCGTTCCCACAAGCACCCCTCCGCACTCTTTGATCGCGTAAATTTCGGCGATATTTTTGGCATTTACGCTTCCGCCGTAAAGTAACGGCGCTTTGGTAAAATCCGATATAAAGCCTAAAATTTCGGCAATTTGAGACGTGTTTGCGCTTTTACCCGTGCCTATCGCCCAGATCGGCTCGTAAGCGATTATCAAATTTGCATAGTCCGTATCAATATTTTCAAGCTGTTTTTTTAAAAATTCCTTAGTATCGCCCGCCTCGTTTATCGCCGAACTTTCGCCTATGCAGTAAATTATCTCCCAGCCGTTTTTGGTTGAAAATTTAAACTTCTCGCCCAAAAGCTCTTCGCTTTCGCCTAAAATTTCACGCCTCTCCGAATGCCCGATCAAAACACTTCTAACGTTAAATTCATCAAGCATAGCCTTGCCGATTTCGCCCGTAAATGCTCCGCTTTCGCACGGATAAAAATTTTGCGCGCCAAGTTTAAATTTAAGTTCTTTAAGTTCAAACGCACTTGACGGCGCAAATACGCTCACATCGTCGTTTGAGCTTAAATTTTCATTTAAAGCTTCGCAATACGCACCAAAACTAGCCCTTGTATGATTGCACTTCAAATTTGCGGCAAATTTAAAATTTTTCATCTTAAAAGCCCGTGGTATCAAGTTTTCTAAGCGGTTTGATGCCGGGCAACTCTTTGCCTTCGATCAGCTCCAAGCTCGCTCCGCCGCCCGTTGAGATAAAAGTCATCTCATCGGCGTCTCCCGCACGCTCTACTACGTCCGCCGTATCACCGCCGCCAATGACCGTAGTCGCGTGGGTTTCTACGATAGCATGGCTCATTTTTATGCTACCCTTGCTAAATTTATCCATCTCAAAAACTCCCATCGGTCCGTTCCACCAAACGGTTTGAGCGTCCGCCAAAACTTCCTTAAAAAGCCTCGTCGACGCAGGTCCCACATCAAGCCCCATCCAGCCGTTTGGAATCTCTTGCGCGGCAACGTATTTGACCGCACTATCTTGCGAAAAGCTCTGAGCCGCAACGACATCGACGGGTAGATAAATTTTCACGCCAAGCTCTTTGCCCTTTTTTAAAATCGCAAGGGCGTCATCTATCAAATCCTCTTCAAGAAGCGAATTTCCAATATTTTCGCCGAGCGCCTTTAAAAAAGTAAATGCCATTCCGCCGCCGATAATGAGCTTATCTACGCGCGTAAGCAGGTTGTGAAGGGCTTGTAGTTTGCCGCTTACCTTTGAGCCGCCGACGACCGCGACAAAAGGGCGCGACGGGCGTTTTATTAAATTTTGAGCGAAATTTATCTCTTTTTGCAATAAAAATCCTCCCGCCTTATGCTCGTCGTCGTAAAATTTCGTTATCGCTTCAACCGATGCGTGCGCTCTATGGCAGACGCCAAAAGCGTCGTTTATATAAAATTCGCCGAATTCAGCCAGCTTTTGAGCTAAATTTTCGTCGTTTTTCGTTTCGCCCTTTTCAAAGCGCAAATTTTCAAGCATTAAGATTTCGCCGCCTTTGAGCTCGCTTGCTTTTTTTTGTGCGTCCGAACCGATTACGTCGTTTGCAAATATCACCTCTCTATCAAGCAAACGCGATAGCCTTTTAGCCACGTTTTTAAGCGAAAATTTCTCCTCAAAGCCGTTTTTGGGACGACCCAAATGCGAAGCCAAAACTACGCTGCAACCGTTATCTAAGCAATATTTGATAGTAGGTATAGCCGATCTTATGCGACGATCGTCGGTGATGTTTAAAAACTCGTCCATAGGAACGTTAAAATCGCACCTTATAAACACGCGTTTTTTTGCTAAATTTAGCTCGCTTATTGATAAAATATCGCTCATTTTTTAACCTTTTTTTACGGCAAGAACCGCCATATCAACAAGACGCTGCGAGTATCCCCATTCGTTGTCATACCAAGCCATAACCTTTATCATATCGCCTTGTATCACTTGCGTTAAATCGCTTGCAACGATGCAGCTGTAATCGCTGGTGCAAAAATCGCTGCTTACGCGCTGATCGTCATCAACGAGCAAAATGCCCTTCATCGCGCCGTTTGCGGCTTGCCTGAAAGCAAAATTTATCTCATCTGCACTTGCATTTTTATTTAAAACCGCCGTTAAATCAACCATTGATACGTTTGCTACGGGCACACGCACGCTAAGTCCGTGCATTTTTCCTTCAAGCTGCGGAAGCACCTTGCTTATAGATTTTGCCGCTCCCGTCGTCGTAGGTCCGATATTTAGGGCTGCTGCGCGACTTCTACGAAAATCTTTAGCCTTAACATCAACCAAACTTTGTCCGTGCGTATAGGCATGTATCGTGCTCATCAACCCCTTTGCGATACCAAAGCTATCATCAAGCACTTTTGCTACGGGCGCAAGGCAGTTTGTGGTGCAACTTGCGTTTGAGATTATGTTTTCGCCTTTGTAAAGGTCTGAATTTACGCCGATTACGTAAGTCGGCGTGTCGTCTTTTGCGGGCGCGCTCATCACGATCTTTTTAATGCCTTTTTTAAGATACGGCTCGCAGCTTTGAGCGGTTAAAAATTTACCCGTGCATTCAAGCACGACGTCCGCTCCGAATGCGGCATAATCAAGCTCGTTTAAATCCCTTGTTGAAAATACTCTAATCTTTTTATCGCCCGCTTTTATAAATTCATCGCTTATTATCTCTACGTCTTGCTTAAACTCGCCGTGCACCGTATCGTATTTCAAAAGATACCTTGTCATATCGCGCTTTGCCGTATCGTTTATGGCAACCAGCTCTACGTCGTCTCGCTGCAAAATAATGCGCGCCGCGCACCTTCCGATCCTACCAAAGCCGTTAATAGCAATTTTAACCATTTGAGCTCCTTTTGATATAAAAATTTGCTAAAATTTTACATAAAAGAACTTTAAGCCTGCTTTATTAAATGAAATTTTATTTTTTCAACTCAAATTTACGACATTTTTGATAAGCTTTTAGATTAAATTTAAAGACAGGCAAAGACGGCAGATGAATATGGCACTCTTTGGCGGAAGTTTCGATCCGCCGCATTTAGGACACGACAGTATCGTTAAAATGGCGCTTGAAAGCCTAAAAATAGATAAATTAATCATTATGCCGACCTATATTAGTCCGTTTAAAAGCAACTTTTCCGCTCCGCCCGCTCTTAGGCTGGATTGGGTGCGTAAAATCTGGGGCAATCTTAACAAGGTGCAAATTAGCGACTTTGAAATCGCGCAAAATCGCCCCGTACCGACTATCCAAAGCGTTTTGCGACTATATGAAATTTACGAAATAAAAAAGCTTTATATACTAATCGGAGCGGATCATCTAAACAGTCTGCATAAATGGCATGAGTTTGACAAGCTTTGCAAGCTTGCGCATTTTGTTATCGCTGAACGCGATCATATAGCGATTCCCAAAGAGCTTGAAAAGATGAATATTCACGTAGATATTTCATCTTCAAAAATCAGAGCGGGGCTTAGCGATACGCAAATCCCGCCCGCTATAAAAGATGAGGTTATTAAATTTTACAAAGGAATAAAAATGCAAAACGATTTTCAAAAACGAATAGAGAATATCGTAAAAATTTTAGATGAGAAAAAGGCGGAAGAAATCGAGGTTTTTGATATGCAAGATCGCGATTATTTCGTTAAATTCGTCATCATCGCCACGACTATGGGCGAACGCCACGCCTACTCTTTAACCGACGACTTAAAAGAGGGCTTAAAACCTTTAGGCGAGCAATTTTTAGGGATAGAAAGCTCGCCCGATTGGGTCGTGCTTGATCTGGGCGATATGCTAATACACTTACTAAGCCCGCAATACCGCGCAAAATACAATATAGAAGAGTTTTTGAATAAGCTAAAAGTAGAACGCGAATAGCAAAGGCGATCTTTACTCTTTACAGATCGCCTTAAGCTGACGTAAATTTAAAATAAGAGAGTGTGAAAAAGCGTCTATGACGATGCCGGAGTATTTGCCGCTTGAATTTTCAAGCATTATGATATAGTCTTTAATGCGTAAATTCAATACCTCTTGTTCGCTATCGTTTCGCCATTTCATCATCTCGCTACGATCGGTAAATGCCGGGAAAAATGTCGTTTTATCTTCTTCGCTCTCAAGCAAGATAAATTTTATATTCGAACCTTCCTCTTCATAAATCGCGCCTCCGTCAGGCTTTGCAAGAGGTGCTGATATTATTACGGGGGCTAAAAATTCAGCCTTTTTAAGCTCGTTTAAAAGTAAAATTTCATTATCCGCATTAGGTTCGCTTATAAATTTTTGCATAAATCCTTTTAAAATCACGTTGTCGCCCTTAAATAAAAATTTTAACAAACGCTAAAGATAGTCCAAACAACCAAATAAACATGATTATCGCAAGCAAAAATGACTTCTTGCCGCCATTTTTAAATACGTTTTTATCTATACCCACGCCAAGCGCACACATCGCAAGCGTTAATAAAAACGTATCTATAAAATTTATACCATCAAGCGCCCCGCGCGGGAAAAACGGCATTGAACCCACACATATAGCGACCAAAAACCATATTGCAAAATACGGTATGTTTGCCCTTATACTAGCGGCGTTTAGATTGCCTGAAAATTTTAAATTTAGCATGCAAAGTAAAAGTAAAAAAGGAACAAGCATAGTAACTCGCAACATTTTAATCACCACGGCTATACTTTGCGTCCGTTCGTCTATGGCGGCACCCGCGGCGACCACATGTGCGACCTCGTGTAAAGAACCGCCGATCAAAAAACCCTCTTGAATAGGGGTTAGCGAGAAAAATTTAAGTAAAAACGGATAGGCGAGCATGCCGATAGTGCCGAATACGACGACGGTGCAAATAGCTACGCCGACACGTGCAGAACCGCCTTTTAGCACGCTTTCGCTAGCCATTACGGCAGCGGCGCCGCATACGCACGAACCCGAACTTATAAGCATAAAGCTCTTAGCGTCAAGCCCTAAAGCTCTGCCCGCCAAACAACCCAAGCCAAAAGTGCTAAAAACTATCAAAAATGCAAACAAAATCCCGCTTACGCCCACGACGGATATATCGGCAAATGTTAGACGAAAGCCAAAAAGAACGATACCAAGCCTTAAAATTTGCTTGGTACAAACGCCTAGAACTCCGCTATGCTTTAATCTTTTAGCTCCGCTTGCAAACACATTGCCAAAAAAGGCGCCAAGCAAGATAGCTACGATAAGCGGGCTTAGCTGAAAATTTTTAAATACGGTTTGAGACAATACGATAGATAGTAACGATAACCCGATAAGCACTACCCATGCCCAAATTTTATCCGGAGAAATCACATTTTATCTTTAGCTTTGATACCTATTAGAGATAAAGCTGTTTTTAGGCTAAGTGCGACAACCGAGAAAAGCTTTAGCAAGCTATCTTCGTTTTGGCTACCTACGACGCGATTTTCATTATAAAATTTATGAAAGCTTGCCGCAAGCGATTTTAGATAATCGGGTACTTTTTGAAGTTGTCTTGACGTAAATGCGTCTTGCAAAATTTCGGGTAAGGTTAGCGCTTCAAATAATAAATTTTTAGCACTATCGTCTAAATCTATAAAATTCGCATTTACAATGTCCGAAACGCTTTTGCCGGCTTTAGTAAAAATTTGATTTATGCGTGCATGAGCATAGTTAATGTAGAAAATCGGATTTGAACTATCCTCTTTTTTAAGCTCGTCAATATCAAATTCCAAACTACTCGTATTTGCCTTGCTGATAAAGATAAATCTAAGCGCATCGGCACCTATTTCCTCGACTATATCGCTCATCAATACGGCATTTCCGGCACGCTTACTCATCTTGTAGGGCTTTGAATCCTTAAGCAAGCTCACCATCTGCATCAAGATGATCTCAAGGCGATTTTCATCGTAGCCCAGAAAATTTACGGCCGCCTTAATACGTGCGATATATCCGTGATGATCCGCGCCCCAAATATTTATGTAGTTATCGTAATTTTGCTCGAATTTTGCATTGTGATAGACAATGTCTCCGGCCAAATAAGTAGGTCTGCCGTCGGCTCGCACGACTACTCGATCGTTATCGTCTCCGAGAGCCGTTGAAGCGATATATATCGCGCCCTCTTTTTCATACATTTGATTTGAGCGCTTTAGTTTATCGATAGTCGGCTCAAGCTTATCGTAAAGAGCCTTCTCGCTAGCCCAATTTTGTATAAAAATACCCACGTCGGACAAATCTTTTTTAATAATATCAAGAACTATATCTTTACCGAATTCCGCAAGGACTTGATTTTTGTTCTCATTATAAAAAATTTCTTTTCCGAATTTGTCAAGCGCTAGTTTTGCTATATCTAAGATATATTCGCCGCGATAATATTTCTGCGGATATTCTACGTTATCGTTAAAAAGCATATCGCGTGCGGCAAGAGAGATAGAAGTCCCAAGTAGATCTATTTGATTACCCGCATCGTTTATATAGTATTCGGTGAAAATTTTATAGCCGAGATAAGTTCCTATACGAGCCAAAGTATCGCCGTAAACGGCGCCTCTTACATGACCGATATGCAGCGGTCCGGTCGGATTTGCGCTGATATACTCGATAAAAGTGCTACCGCCTTGCTTTGGTTTGCCGCTAGCAAATTTATAGCCGTCTTTTATGGCTTTTTTCGAAATTTCATCTAAAAATTCGCCTTTTAGTTTGAAATTTAAATAGCCGTTTGCGGCGCTAACTTCAAAAATTTTACTATCGCCAAATTTACAGGCAAGCTCGTTTGCTATCGCTACGGGCGATTTTTTAAACTCCTTTGCAAGCGAAAACGCAATCGGCGTAGCGTAATGAGCTAAATTTTTATCTTTTGGTTTTTCTAAAACGAAATCACATCCTAAAATCTTAAGAATTTCAGACCTTACAATCTCTTTCAACGTAAAAACCTAGGCGTTTTTAGTAGTCTCTTCTACTTTTGCGTCAATGACGTCGCTATCCTTTTTCTCGACCTTTTCTAAAGGTTTGTCGTCTTCCATCTCGGCTTTAAAACTTTTAATGCCCTTTCCAAGACCTTTAGCAAGCTCAGGTATCTTTTTTGCTCCGAAAAGCAATACGATAATAGCAAGAATAATAAGTAATTGATTGACTCCGATAGCCATTTTTTCTCCTCATTTAAACTTTTTACGAAATATTAGCATAAAATTCTGAATATT
>JAJQAF010000249.1 GCA_021203945.1 Campylobacter sp. | reverse complement strand
ATAATTTTAAAGATTTTAAGTTTAATCTGTTCCTATAACCTATTTATCGTTTTTAAATTCGTATTTTTTCTCGTCTATTTCTTCGTAAATTTTTACGAATTCGCTTTGAGTTATGACTAAGGTGGGTTTTGTCTTTTGAACTATAAATAACGTGTCGGCATAAACGTAATTTGCATTTATAGGAACCGCTACCGCTCCTAATTTTGCAATAGCCATTAAGCTCAATATGTATTCTAAGCTATTTGTAAGGTGAATGATTACCAAGTCATCTTTTTTAACACCGATAGATTTAAGAAGATTGGCTGTTTGATTGATCTTTTCATTTAAACTTTTATATGATAGGCTAGAGATTTTACCGCTTATATCTTCACAAATAACGGCTATTTTATCCTTATGGGTAAAAGCTAGCTCGTCAAAATATCCGCATAAATTCTTCTTGCCTATCATATCCATATCTATTTTCTCACTTTTATGATTTTCTCTTCATCTAATTTTAAAATTTCGGCTTCGCAATAACCAAGATGATTCATAATATCGGCCGTATCCTCGCCATATTCGGGCATAGCGCGCCAAATCATGCAAGGATTATTTTTAAATTTAGGCATAATATTAGGTCCCTTATACTCCTTGCCTGCCGAGTTTTTCCAAGTCGTAAAACTTTCTCTGGCGATATATTGAGGATTATTTTGTAGCTCGCTTACTTCTAGGACTTTTGCTCCGGCGACCTTTAAATTTGCTAAAATTTTAAGTGATTCTTCTATGGTTCTTGAGCCGAAAAATTTATCCAAAGCCGCTTCAAACACATCATTTACCTTCATTTTTCTGCTTATTAACTGGGTGCCTTGCGCAACATCGTCAGTACCGTAATAATCGCTAATTCCAAGTAATTCAAACATATCTTTAACCTGAGCTGTTCCGACAATCTCAAAGACTATATATCCGTCTTTGCAAGAGTAAAGCCCGCATCCTGCATATAGCGGGTCTTTGCCCTTAATCATCCTAGGGCACATTTCGCCGCCGTTTAAATAATCCATCATATAATACTGCCCCATTCTTAGCATGGCTTCATACATCGCTACATCTATGCTCTCACCCTTGCCTGTCCTTTGCGCATTGTAAAGTGCGGCTAAAACGGCGCTAGTAGTAGTTAAGCCGCATAGATAATCCGCCGTATATGGAAATGCGGGCATCGGTTGATTTTGATCCCCGTTTTGTATCAAATATCCGCTAAAAGCTTGAGCTATCGTGTTATAAGCGGCTAAATTCGTGTAATTTTCATCGCCGTATTGACCAAAGCCCGAAAGATGAGCTATAACAAGCTTTGGATTATGAGACCATAAAATTTCATCCGTTATCCCTTTTTTAGCAAACGCAGGTCCCTTGCTGGCCTCTATAAAAACATCGGCTTCTTTTATAAGTTTATAAAAGATTTCCTTACCCTCTTCGCTAAAGATATTTAACGAAAATGCATATAAATTTCTACGGCTTAGTTCTTTGTAGTTTTGCTGAACCCTTATAGTGTCGGGATATTTTGAATTTTCTATCCAAATTACCTCCGCACCCCATTCGGCTAGCATTTGAGCCGAAAACGGTCCTGCTATTTCCATTGCCGAAAATACTACTTTTACGCCGCTTAGCGGCCCAAATTTAGGAGTATTAAATTTCATTTTATACCTTTCTTAAAGCGTTGTATTCGGAGAATTTTGTAAAAGATTAAATTAAATTACTTAATTTTAAATCCTCGTTGCAGCTTACAAAACTATCCCGAAAATACCTTCGCTTATATTTTTAATTTTTTAAATTTCTATCTATATTGCTTTAAAATTGCTCTTCCAAGCGTCAAAATTTGCATTTCATCGGATCCGCCGGAGAGTCTATCTACTCTTAAATCTCTCCAAAATCTACCGAGTCTATGACCGGTAACTCCGATTCCTCCAAGAACTTGCACGGCATCATCCACTACTTCAAACGCCTTGTTTGCGCAGTAATATTTGCACATCGCACTTTCACCCGTTACATTTAATCCTTTATCCATTTTCCAAGCCGTGCTATAAAGCATATATTTCATAGCATTTAGTTTCATAGCCATGTGGGCGAATTTTTCTTGGATAAGTTGCGTTCTGCCGATAGTTTCGCCGAATTGAACACGCTCATTCGCATATTTTGCCGCATCTTCAAATGCGCAAAACGCTGCGCCGTAATTCGTGCAAGCGACCAAAAATCTCTCGGCGTCAAATTCTTCTTTAACACGATTAAAACCGTTGCCTTCGGTTCCGAACATATCTTTTTGCGTAAGTTCGACATTATCAAAGACTATTTCGCAGCAGCTATCCATTCTAAGACCTAGCTTTTCAAGCGGCGTTAGCTTAATGCCTTCTTTTTTCATATCCACAAACCACTCGGTAAATACCGCTTTTTCACTCTCGCTGTCTCTTGCCATAACAATTAAATAAGGGACTTTGGCACTTGAAGTTATAAAGCATTTTTGTCCGTTTAGATAAACCTTGCCATCTTTTTTCGTATATGTGGTTTTTAAACTACCCACATCAGAACCGGCGCTAGGCTCGGTTATAGCGGAGTTATACATCTGCTCTCCCGTGCCGCGATAAGCAAAGATTTTATCTATTTGCTCTTTTGTGCCGTATTTTAAAATAGTTGAAAAGCCTGGTAGTTGATATAAAACGTAAGTAGGACCCCCGCATCTTCCAAGCTCTTCCCAAATCGCCGTTAATGCAATCCAACCGCAGCCCATTCCGCCGTGCTCTTCGGGTAAAAGCATAGTATCTATGCCAAGAGCGGCTAGTTCTTTAACCCATTTTATAGGGTATTCGTGATTTTCATCACATTTTGCGAAATACGCTTCCCAATTCTCTCTTCCCATAAGCTCTCTTGCGGCTTCAACAAAAAGTTGTTGCTCATCCGTTAAACTAAAATCCATGATTTATCTCCTTGTTTAAATTTTTTAAATTCTAATACCAATTATTCTTTTTAGCATCTTTAAAGAATGAGATCAATATTAAAATATTTACAAAAAACAGCGGGCAACCGCCTGCTATAATGGCCGTTTGAATGGGTTTTAATCCGCCTAAGGCAAGTAACGTAACCCCTATAATACCAACTAAAATAGACCAACCTATCCTAACCCAAAGAGGCGGTTCGTCGTAGCCGCTAGCTTCCTTGCAAGTGCTCATAGCAAGCGTGTAAGAGCAAGCATTTACAAGTGTTACGGTTGCTATAAAACATAAAATAAAAAATCCCCATATAGTGATCGTAGATAAAGGCAAAGCCGCCCAAGTCTCTATAATGCCGCGAGCCAAACCGTGACTAGCTATAATGGCGGGCAAATCAATAGCTTTAGTTATCATTAAATTTATAGTGTTGCTACCAAGTATCGTCCATATTATCCAAGCCGTAACGGTAAGTCCCGCCACCATACCGATACAAAGCTCACGAACCGTTCTACCGCGCGAAATTCTTGCTAAAAATATACACATTTGAATACCATAAACTACCCACCAAGCCCAATAAAATACCGTCCATCCTTGAGGAAAGCCTCCTTTTGCGACCGCATCGGTATAAAATAGCATTCTTCCTAGATTAAAAAACATCTGTCCTACGCTATCGGTAAAATAATTTATAGTAAAAGTGGATGCTCCCAGTATGAAAACCCAACCGAGCATTACTATCATCAAATAACTTCTGATGTCGCTTGCCGCTTTTATTCCTTTATTTAAGCCAAATGCCACGCAAATAGCATTAAATACGACCCAGCAAGCAATAATCATGGTATCGAGTGCAAGCGTTCTTTCTATCCCGAATAACCATCCCATACATTCCGTTACAAGCGGTGTAGCAAGTCCGAGGCTGGTTCCCATCGCCAAGATTAAAGCAACGATATAAAGATTGTCTATAAAAGTTCCAAGCCAGCCCTTTGCCAATTTTTCACCGACTGCGGCATCGATAGTTCCGCTAGGACGCACTACGTTTATCTTTTTAACGTATAAAAAATATCCGAATGCTACCGATAGCAGGCTATAAGTAGCCCAAGGCAAAGGTCCCCAGTGAAAAAGACTATAAGCCAGTCCAAGCTCTTTTGCGCCCGTACTCATAGGCTCTAAGCCAAACGGCGGAGTGGTTACATAGTAGTAAATTTCAGCCGTTGCCCAGTATAAAACCGCAGCCGATGTGCATGAAGCAAACATCATAAATATCCAACTTGTAGTGCTAAATTCCGGTTTATCGTTTTCATCGCCCAACTTTTTGTTTTTCATAGGCCCCAAAACTAACCAAAACCAACCTATAACCATAACCACCATATACCACTCAAATGCCCACCCCCAAGAACCGGTTATATAGGCAAACGTAGCATTGATGACTTTATTAGCGGCATCCAAATCCCTAACTACCAGCCAACTAAGAATCGCAACGGCGATAAGTGAAGGAAAGAATACCTTAGGTTCTATCCCGACTTTTTTCTCTTTCATCGTAACTCCTTTAGTGAAAATTTAAACTCATTATTTATAAATTTGGCAGCATCTTTGATTGCTTGATTTGCTATATCCATCATTTTTGAAAAGTGCAAAAATGCATGCATAACGCCTTTATATTCCTTAAATTTGCTAGAGCCGTTTTGTTTCAAAATTTCGTGCAATACCTTGCTGTCGTCTTTTAAAGGATCAAATTCACAAGCGGCTATGAAGCAAGGAGGCACGTTATGTGTCAAATCAGCATTGAATATGTTTAAAAATTTACAATCCATATCCTGCGGTTTTTGTAAATATTGCTCATAATAAAACTCTATATCCTCTTGTCTAAGTCCGTCGGTCTCATCTCCGTAAAGTGCCCTTGAAGCCGAATCCTTAAGTCCGTAAAGTCCGTAAAATAAAGCCATAGCCTTAACGAATTTTTTTGCATTTTCTCTTTGATATAAAAAAGTTCCCATACATATATTTGCACCCGAGCTATCCCCCGCATACGCGATAAATTTAGGTGAAATTTTGTATTTTTTAGAATTTTTTATAACATGTTGTATGAGTGCGTCACACTCTTTTATTTGAGAAGGAAATTTCTTTATCGGTGCCAAAGAGTAGTCTATGCCTATAACGGCGCATTTGCTATTGTAGGCTAAATTTCTCATAATCCTGTCGTGAGTATCAATGCTGCCTACTACAAAGCCGCCTCCATGAATGAAAAATATGGTTTTATACTCGTCTTTAAAATTCGGGTAATAAATTCTAGCTCTTATGTTTGCATCTTCAAATTTGATCGAAATTTCTTGGGTTTCAAACATAATAGGACCGCCTTCATTCCAAAATTTTCGTTCAAATTCATAGTTTTTTCTCATCTGTTCATTAGTGCTCGCAGTCTCATTTGACGTATGTGCTCGCTGATATTTGAGCACCTTTTTCATATCATCTGAAATTTTTAGCGATACGTTAATCTTGTTTTTCACATTCATAAAAGCTCCTTTATTTCGTTATAAGGCACAGCCCAATAAGTTATTAAAAACCATATCAATACAAAACCCGACGTAATCAAAATGAAACCGTAAATTTTATCTATCTTGTAATCTTTAGGATCTTTCTCATTTGACGGAATTTTATGAAGTCGTTGCAAAAATTCTATTTCGGCAGGAGTTTTACTTTGACCAAGCGAACCGAGGATTGCTAAAATTATGCTAATAAATACGCCGATGAAAAACGGATCGAAGAAATTTTTAAGAGGAAGTCCGGTAAATTCAACAAGACATTTGCTGATTAAATATCCAAAAAACCCGCCTATCATCGATAAATACGCGCCTCTTTCAGTCAATCTTTTACTCCATACGCTAGCAAATGCTAAAAATCCCCATGAAGAAGCAATTATAGTGCTGGCAAACCAAGCTATAATACGAATGCTAGCCAGATCAAAATACGCTGTGATAAGGGCTATCACGCTTACTATGAATATCACTATTCTGGTAAAATTTACTTGTGATTTTTCATCTTTAAAATTTAACCTGAAAATATCATTAGCCAAACTAAAACTCACTACCGACAAAAAAGTAGTAGCGGAGCTTAAGCCTGCGGATAATATACCCGTAAGCAAAAATACGCCGAGAATTTTCGGCACCACTTCGTATGCGGTCCAGATAATAACTTGCTCGGGTTTTTGCATGTTTGGATTTAGCTGTATTATACTTACGGCTATCAAGTAAAGATAAAGTAGAAAAAATATAGTAAGAAGAGCTGAAATAACGCTTGAACGAAATATCACATGTTCGTTTTTCGCCATCAAATTTCGTCCGGCTTGCCAAGGACTTACCCCGACCGTTATCATCCAAACTATACCCAGAGTAATGCCGTAACTGAGTATGTCAAATACGCTTCCAACGCCCGTATTTCCATGGTAGCTGAATAAATCTTTAGGAGAATTCGGGTTTAAGGCAAGCTTTTGAACTAAATTGCAAACCCCTCCGATTTCGCTAAATACAAAATATCCGACGAATATAGTGGAAAATAAAAAACACAGGCACATTGCCGTATCTATTATTATCACTCCTTTCGAACCCGAATATACGGTAAAAAGCAAAATGCAAAACCATGATATAAAAAGGCACGTAAATCTATCAAACCCGCTTAAAACTTCCATCAAAATCGCCGTTCCCGAAATGACGCTAAGAAGATATGCGCTAAGCGAAACGATAGTTATGATACCTGCGAATTTTTGAATTCTCAAGCTATTAAATCTAAGCAAAAAATAACTCGGCATAGTATTTACTTTAGCGCGCCTTATATAACGTCCAAAATAAAGCGCCCCTAAAACATATCCGCAAGCACAAAGAGTATTTATAAGAAAGATAGTCGTAATGTTTCCATTGTAAGCATAAGCGGTATCACCCATAAATCCGTTTGTGCTAAGCATGGACGCAAACATCGTGCCTGCGATAAAAACAGTTGTGGAGTTTCTACCGCTAACGTAATAATCTTCTAAATTTTTAACTCTTTTGCCGGCGTAAAAACCTATGATAAGATAGATACAAATACCGATAAAAACGCCCAACATATATATGTTCATTTTTTGAGACTTTCCTCGTTTTTTCGTTGTTCGGCACATAAACTAAAAATTAAAATCACACCGGTTGCGATAAGGCAGATCCCCACAAATATGCAAAAGATCATCTCTCCCATAATAGCCTCCTGTGTTTTATGCTTTTAAAAAGTTAAAATCGCTCTTAAATTTTTAAAAGCATAATTTAATCGTCTCTCCTAAATTTAAGAAGAGACGATTAAGATTAGCCGTTAAATCAAACTTTTTATGGCTTGAAACGGACGAAGAATTTAAACATTAACACTTTAAATTTTTAAATTTACCTTTATGTTGCTTGCTTATTTACCTTTCCAATTAGGCTTTCTTTTCTCCATAAACGCTAACGGTCCTTCTATGCCGTCTTCGCTCTTTTCTATAAATTTATAAGATATATCGCAATATCTCATAGCGTCCTCAAGCGACATTGACGGCGCCATATGCATAATCTCTTTCGTCATTTTTAAAGAAAGCGGTGCATTTGCGGCTATTTGTTCCGCTATTTGTATCGCCTTGTTCATTAGATCCTCAGGCTCTACAACATAATTTAAAATACCTATCTCTTTAGCCTCGTCCGCATAAATCAATCTACCGGTCAAACATAACTCCATAGCCACTTTTCTAGGCAGCTCTCTTGCCATTCTGACTATTCCGCCCGTAGATGCGATAAGTCCCACTTTTACTTCAGGCAAACCAAATCTCGCACTTTTTACGGCTACTATTACGTCGCAAGAGAGAGCTATTTCCATACCGCCGCCTACAGCGGTTCCATTTACGGCGCAAATTATCGGTTTAGGGCAAAGCCTGTTTGTGAGTCCGCCAAAACCATGCTCCATAACCGTTTGGCATTCTCCCGTGCTGCTTAATTCGCTCAAATCTTCTCCCGCACAAAAACTTTTTTCTCCGACACCCGTAACGATGATAACGCGCACATCGTTATCTTTTTCGGCTTTATTTATAATCTCTTCCATCTTTGCCGACGTTGCGCCGTTTAGTGCGTTTCTTTTTTCGGGTCTATTGATGGTTAAAATTAAAATTCCATCATCTCTAAGCTCGCTAATTACTTCGTTTGAACCAAAATAATCTCTCATATTTTTCTCCTTCTCCTTAATTTTGTTTTTAATACCCTTAACCTTGATTTAAACGTCAAATTTAAAGGTCTGCCGGCGAATAATTCACCGCCTATGATAAAACTTTATTTTTTAGTAACCACATCCAAGCAACTTCCGCTTGGCGGTTACAAAGCCAAAACCCCAAGCAAGACTTCAAAGATCGGCTTTTTCATAATCTCAAATTTAAAGTTTAATCAAAACTAAAACACAAAGCACCTTGCGGGCGCACCCTCTTAACCAAGTCTTACAAATTACTCAAAATCCGCCAACTTGCGCAAGTAGTTTCAAATAACTCGGCGCAAATAAAAGTAACGAATTTTTGCTATTTTAAAGCATATCCGCCGACAAATCGGCATTATGCACAAATTCCATCTTAATTTTAAATTTAAAGGTTTAAACTATTCAATACCGAGAATTCACGCGAATTTCGTCTTTAAATCTTAAATTTAGCCCAAAACACTATAAATTTAAGCAACTTTAAACTCTAAATTTAGAGTTTAAAATAGCAAGATTTAATCTTATAAATCAGGCTTCCTTCTTAGCCTAAACGCCAGAACTTGCTTCAAATTCACCTTAAAAGCATGATCGGACACACTTATTTTAGAGCCTCTATTAATCGCGGCACCACTTTATATAAATCGCCTACTATTCCATAATCGGCATAGTCAAAAATCGGAGCGTTTGCATCTTTGTTGATGACTAAAATCCTACCCGCATCTTTTACTCCTACCATATGCTGAATTTGACCCGAAATACCGATGGAGACGTAAATTACAGGTTTTACAGTAACGCTTGAAATTCCGATATATCTCTCGTGCTCCATCCACTTTTCGCCTTCGGCAATAGGACGCGAGCAGCCAAGCTCCGCATTTATAGCTTCGCATAGCTGACGCGCTATGGCTATGTCTTCTTCTTTTACGATACCTCTGCCTATAGCAACAATCCTCTTTGCCTTACTTAGATCCACGCTATTTTTAAGTTTAGGCATTTTTTTAATGCATTTAATGCAAGCTTTAGGCTCTACAAACTCCAGAATTTTCGCTTCTTTTTCGCTATGTAAAGTAGATGGAGGCGCAAAAACACCGCTATTTATCAAAACGATAGCTATTTTCGAACTAATTTTTTCCGTGCCTATGGCTAGTCCGCCATACATAATTCTTTGACATTTTACCGCTCCGCTTGAGATTTCTATTTCTCCTGTTTCCGTGCTAACGCCCGCTTTTAATTGCGCACCCAATATGCTAGCCATAGCCTTACATCTTTTGGTATTGGGCATCAATATTACTCCGCTTTGATCTTGCAACATCTTTACGATACTTAAAGCTAAATTTTCTATCATTCCGCCCTCTTTGCAGATGAAAACTTCATCAACACCGAACGAAAATGCCGTTTTGGCTTCATTTTGATCTCTTGCAAAACAAATCACTTTTTCGCCAATCTCACGCGCGCCGCCTATAATCTCGCCACTACGCTCGGTCTTATCGCTAAAAACCCAAACGTTTTTAATCTTATCCATATTTTTATCTCCTTATTTTAAAGCTTTTTTAAAATTAGATATAAATTCCGCCATACTCTCTTCATTGTCGCTTTGCGAGATAATTTTAAGCCTATCCCTTTTTTTCGGGGATTTGACCTCTTCCAATTTAACCATATCATTTAATTCGTAGTTTGCTTGTAAGATATTTATCGGTTTTTTAGAAGCGGCCAAAACCGCTTTCATACCCGGAATTGTCGGAACATTTATATCCGTAGAGACGCAAATCAACGCCGGTAACGAAAGTTCAAGCTCCTCTATTTCGTCTTCAAGCTCTCTTTGAACCGTGATAGTCGCACTTTGGCTATCGATAGATAAAATTTTATTTACGCAATTAATCGTAGGAATTCCTAGCAAAGCCCCAACTCTCATGCCTACTTGAGCTGCAAAAAGATCCGCCGATGAGTCTGCGCAAATGATCAGATCAAAGCCTATATTTTGTGCGGCAAATTTAAAAATTTCAGCCGTATCGTGCGGCAATAAATTCTCATAATCATCGTTCATTACGATATTTAGCTCATCTACGCCCCTTGAGAGAATATCTTTTTTTATTTTTGTATTCTCAAGATATTTACCGCTTATAGAGATAGCTTTAATATTGACACCATCGACTGATTGTTTAATATCAACCGCCGCTTGTATAGCATTGAGATCAAACGGACTAATTTTAGGGCTTGCTTTACTAAAATCAAGCAAACCGCTACCGTCTACTACTATATCTTGCTCTTCAGGCACAACCTTGCATCCCACCAAGATATTCATCTTTGCTCCTTATAATTATCAAAATTTACATTTTATAATCGCGATATTTTTCTAATCGTGATTATATAATAACTATGATTAATTTGTCAAGAATTTTATAAAAAATTTGAAGTAATATTGAATTATAAATATTTATTAATATAAACAGTTGTGAAATATAAAATGTAGTGCAATTAATGAAATTCTTCCAAAGCCATAAATTTACAAAAGATTATTATAAAATTTAGTGAGCATAAGATGTATATGGCAAAATCTATAGAAACTACCTTTGGCGTTGCTTTGCTTATTTTCAAGAAAAATTTTGCCATCCAAAAACTCTTGGCTTGTTTTGAAATATACCAAATTTTATATTTTTTATAACGGAACAAAATTTGCATAAAAATTATAAAAACAAAATAGGAAAAAGATGAACGAACAAAATATGCTTCAAATGCTAAATGCGATGTCGGATGAGATATTTATGGCGATAGTTAGAGGAAACGCTACGTGTGAATCTTGTCAAGACGATAGAGAATTTATATCAAAATTACGCGAAAATATTTTATCAAAACAAGAAACCGATCTCGATTTTGAAAAATTTTCAGACGTAATGATTAAAATGTTTGAAAAATATAGAGCTAAAAATTTAAATAGCGTCTTACAAATTTAAAGCGTCCGATTTTACGAACGCTTATCAAATTTATTTCGGGCTATTTACGCTAATTACTTCGTTTTTATCATCCAAATAAATCTTAGCCGCCGCTTTTATATCGTCGTTTGTTATGGAATTTACGATATTTTTTTGCTCGTTTAAATCAAAAAGCTCTTCGCCGTAAATTTGATTAAATATAATATCGCGTAACCAAAAATCGGGCTGGTCGTATCTTTTTTCCATACTTAAAATCGCCGATTTTTTGAAATTTTCCAAATGCCGCGGGCTTATAGCGCCGATTTTTTTGATCTCGTTTTGTATCTGTTTTATTTCGCTTAAAATTTTATCTACGTTTTGCGGTGAGCAAGTAAATGAAATATTTGCGCTTGAATGTTCGTAAGGAGCTTTGCTAAGTCCTATGGAAAGCGAAAATCCGTAAGTTTCGCCGTTGTCTTCACGCACTTGTTCGCGAAGTGCCATTTTAAAGACCGCGCTTAACGCTCTTGCTTTTATGGCGTTTTGCTTTGAATACGGAGCGTTTTTATTCATGATATTGATAGAAACGTCGCTTCTTTGCGAAATTTGATAATTACGCGTAAATTTATGCCGTCCGTCAATGCTTCTTACGCCGTCGTCCGTGAAATTTTCAACAAAGGGCTTGCTCGGCAGCGTAGCGATATACTTTTGCAAAAGCGGTTCCATATTTTGCGTCTCAAAATCGCCCACGAATATAAATACGTAAGAGGCGGCATTTGTAAATTTATCATCTACGATTTTTTTAAGCGAATCTAGCCGAAGTGCGTCAATATCGCTCTTTTCAAGCGGTTTCATTCGAGGATTATCGTTGTAAAAAAACTTAACGAATTCGGTGCTAAATTTATAATCGGGCAAATTTTGACGTTTGGCTAAATCGTCCATCGTCCTAGTTTTAATCTGCTCCAAAATTTTCTCATCCGTTCGCGGCGAGTTAAACTCCAAATTTATGGCTTGAAATAAAGATTTTAAATCCTGCGGCGTTGAGCTTCCGTAAAATCCTTGCATAAGCGCATCGATATTTTTTTGATAACTTATGTGCTTATCGCTTAAAATTTTAGCAATTTGATAGTTGTTAAACTCTCCCGCACCGCTTTCGTTTGAAAGTTGCGTAGCAAAACCGCCCAGTTTGGGTTCGGCTAAATTCGACGTTCCGCCTTTACTGACGGCAGCAAAGCTTACGGCGTCTTTGCGAGTTTTGAGCGGTTTTAGTATAACGCTTGCGTTATTTGCGAGCAAATACGTATAAATTTGATGTTTTTCATCGTATTTTTTACTAAGTATCTTTTTGGGCGCGATACTATCGTCTATCAAATCGGACGCTATTTTTTGCTCTTTCATATGCCCGCTATATGCCGTGGCGTTGTCTTCGTAAGCGATAAATTTGACCTTATCAAGTTTGTATCCTTTTGCGCTAAATACGCTAACCCTCTTATCGGGCAAGGCTAAAATTCGCCTAAATTCGGCATTTACTTCATCTAAAGTTATTTCGTTTAGCAATTTTAAACTTAGGTCTTTGGAGTCCTCTTCGCTTAGCACGGCAGAGCCCGATTCTATCGCCGATACGATCTCATTCATATAAGTTTGCGATTTTTTAGTTTTAGACTGTGCAAATTTCGTCTTTATCGATTTTATAAAGGTCTTTTTTACGTCGTTAAAGTCATCTTCGTTAAATCCATATTTGCCAACACCCTTTATTACGCCGAGCATATCGCTAAGTGCACCGTCAAAATCATCGCCTATAATTTTTGTTTCAAAACCATACATAGTTTGAGCTTGTTGTAGGGTAGGACGAGCAAATCCCGCACGTAAAAGCGAATTTTCAGCCGCCGTTTTTTGCTCGTAAAGCAAAGAAACAAGGTTCGCGATGTAAGAATTTACTAAAATTTTACGAGCGCTTGCTTCATCGACGCGCGCCAGATATTTATCGATATAAGCTATTCTTATAGAATTTAAGCCCGTTTCGTTTGAATCGTAATTATAAATATTTAGTCCGTTTTTAAACGGGATCGATTTATCCGGATGGGCGTATGAATTAGTATTTTTTGCACTACTTAAATTTTGTTTTATTAAATTTTCTATCTCTTTTTTATCAAAATCCCCGACGGCTACGAATTTCATAAATCTCGGCTGATAAAGCTTATGATAAAATTCTTTTATTCTACCCGCATCAACGCTTTTAACCACGTCCATATCGCCGATCGGCGCTTTACCCAAATATATGCTATTTTCAAAAAGTTGCTTTGCTTGTTGCTGAAACAATCTATATCCCGGCGTATTTCTTTGGCGGTCTTCTTCCATAATGACGCCGCGTTCCTTTTCAAGCTCGTTGGGATCAAAACTCACGCCGTCCATCCAATTATTATATACCTTAAAAACGTCTTTTAGATTATTTTCATTAACTTCTATCGTTAGCGTATAAGACGTTTTATCGTAAGTTGTTTGCGCGTTTAAATCGGCACCAAAGCTAACGCCGAGCGCTTCAAGCTTTTTGATAAGCTCGTTTTTACTAAAATCACGACTTCCGTTAAACGCCATATGCTCGATAAAGTGAGCAAGCCCGCGCTCATTCGGTGCTTCGTCTGTTGAGCCCGAATCTACGCTTAGATAAAAATGCGCCGTTTTTGCGGGAAGTTTATTTTCTTTTATGTAGTATGTAAGCCCGTTTTCCAAGCGTCCCGACAATACGCTAGGGTCTTGTTGTAGTGCAAAGGCGCTAATGCACGCTATTAAAAATAATAAAATTTTTCTCATTCTTATTCCTTTTTCGTTGCGTAAAGTATGACGGCAATCAAGCCGTAAATCCCAAACATTGCGATAAATGTGGCGGATAAAAATCTTTTTTTCTTAAAAAAAGCAAAATTATATACAAAAAATGCTAACGCCAAAGCAACGGATAGAAAAATGCTTTTTACGTTAAATTTATCGATTTGTAACTTGTAAAAATGGCTGTCTTTCGCCAGTTTTAGCTCAAAAGGTAAAATATATTCTTTTAAATATCGCTTGTTTGCGGGTTTGCTCGTTTTCATCACGTTGTGCTTAAGCTTTGTGTAGTTTAAATCCATAACGTAAGTATGGATATTTTGAGGCGACGCAAAGCTTAAGATTTTATTCACGGGGTTTATTCTTAAGCTTAAATTTGAACCGATCGGGTCGTATCCGTCATACGGCAAGGGGATAAATTTATAATCATACCCAATCAAACCAAGCTCGTCTTTGGCGATTAAGAGTGCGTAAAATTCGCGTCTTTCATTCTCGCTTACAACGATATTTATTATATCTTTTTTAACAAGCTTCGTATTTTGAAGTATGAAATTCCATCCGTCAAATTTAAGATGAAAAATTCCATCCGCACTATCGACGATAAACGAGCCTTCGTCAAACGGTTTAAGCGTCGTCGGATTTGAGAAATACTGTTTTGCAGGGAATTTAAAGCCGCTTTTATTAAAAATTTCGTTTAAATTCGAGCTTAAATTTTCATCGATTTTATTTGTGTCTACGTTGATTATCTGTAGCCCGTTTTCGTTTCCAAGCCTTATTAAAAACGGCATATATTTTAGCCGCCCGTATTTTTCATCCGTTTGTAAAAAGACGTAAAGAGGTATATTTTTGGTTAAATTTACGCTCGGTCTTAAATTTAAAAACTGCGAATTTTTCAAAATCAAAGTCGTGTTGTTTTCATACTCCTTAAATTTGCTCGGAAATTTACCTTTTGCAATTAGTATCGAGCTATACGTAAAGGGCTGATTTTGGATAAATTCATCTTCGCTAATTGCGCTTTTACCGATGATTTCAAAGGTATTAGTATTATCGGCTCGGTTTATGCTTGAAAGCATAAAATCATCGATTACGGGCGAGTAACGCACGCGCTCGACGATCTGGTTTTCGGGTAAAATCAAATTTATAAAAATAGGCAAAAAATAACTTAAAAGCAGCGAAAATATCGCCGTTACAAATAAATTTAGAAATTTCATTTTATGTAGCCCTTCTTATAATTTTGCAATGCTAAAACAAGCAAACAAAGGCAGAAAACAAGCCAAATTGCCATATAAAGCCACAATCCGTCGTTGAGATAAAAAAATGACGCTTTGACGACGACAGCATTTATTTTGAAATAAATAAAAACAGCCTCTATA
>JAJQAF010000176.1 GCA_021203945.1 Campylobacter sp. | reverse complement strand
CTGGATAGCGGAATTCGTATGCAATGTGCCAAATACGAGGTGTCCCGGATCGGCAGCGGTTATCGCTATGGATATAGTCTCTTTATCTCTCATCTCGCCCACTAAAATGATGTCGGGATCTTCACGTAGTGAAAATTTCAAAGCCCTAGCGTAAGAGTGCGTATCCGTGCCGATATTTCTATGCGAAAATAGAGATTTTTTGTTGGTATGGACAAATTCCACCGGATCTTCTATGGTTATGATATGCTTTCTAAATTTTAAATTCACCTCATTCAACATAGCCGCTAAAGTGGTCGATTTACCGCTTCCTGTCGGTCCGGTAACTAAAATCAATCCTTTTTCGCGTTCTATAATATCTTTAAAAATTTGCGGAGATTTTAATTCGTCCAGTGAAGGAATTTCAACGGGAATAATACGAAATGCCGCAGCCAAATCACCGTTCATAGTATAATAATAATTTCCGCGAAAACGCCCTATATTAGGCAATTCTATAGCAAAGTCAAGCTCTTTGTTGTTTTCGAGCTCGCTTTTTTGAGCATCCGTGATAAGAGAGTAGCATAAAATCTCTATATCTTTGCCGCTTAACACTCCAAGCTCAAGCGGACGCAAAGTACCGTCTATTCGTATTTGTGGCTCAGACCTTGAAACGAGATGCAAGTCGCTAGCCTTATTAAAAACTACAGTTTTCAATAAAGTTTGCATATCCGTAGTCGTTGGAGCTTTTACTTGTGTTTGAATTAGATCCATATTTTACTCTATGATCTTAGGCACAGAAAAAAAGTGCCCTTCGCTTGACGGGGCGTTTTTCAAGATAATATCTATTACCTCGCTACCGGTAGGAATATCTTCTCTTAAGAACGTTCCGCCTTTTATAGAGCTGACCACGGCTTGGCTATCGCTCAAATCAAGTTCGTTTAACACATCGACAAAAGATACAATTTCGCTTAATTGCCTTTTGATCTCTTCGCGCTTATCGTCGCTTATTTTCAAAGAAGAAAGCTTTTCAAGCTTACTAAGAAGCGTATCGTCAATCTGCATAAAAAACCTTTGCAATCAATTTCGAGCCATTATATCATATTCAAACTTTAATTTTGGGCTGCTTTAAATTTATTTATGCTACAATTTGCGAATTCATTTTTTAATAAGGACAAAGAATTGGCTATAAAAGAGGATATAAACGAGATCAAGAAAGAAATAGGCGCAGAAGAGCAGTTTTTGGAAAGCGTCATAAAGGGAGAGAGATTTTTTAAAAAAAACAAGAAGCTTTTCATAGCTGTTTTTGTGCTCATAGTTATCGGAGGCATCGGGCTATACGCGAATAAAATAATCAACGATCGTAGAATAATAGCCGCAAACAAAGCTTACTCCCAGCTTATAACGGACGCAAACAATACGCAAGCCGAAGCAATTTTAAAAGATAAAGAGCCTTCCCTATACGCCCTTTACGAGCTTAAAAAATTACTTGAAAAAGGCGATATAAACGCAGCAAAAGAGCTTACAAATCTACCGATAGATCCGATAATCAAACAGATAATCATATCTCAAACTACAAACGAGAATACTCAAATTTTAGCCGATTACAATGCGGTTATACAAGGTTTTGAATACTTAAAACAAGACAAAATAGACGAAGCAAAAGCGGAATTCGCCAAAGTTCCGCTTGAATCGCAGCTTATGAATTTGGTTAAAAATTTACAACACTATCAGGGAAATAAATAATGAAAAAATTTACGCTTTTACTAACCTTGGGTTTAGTGCTTATTTTAAGCGGTTGCGGCACAAAAAGACAGTATTTTGAACCCGAAACTATAACCGGAGAGATTAATCTGTCTCATAATTTACCGTCATACATAAAATCGGCAAATTCAAACGCAGCTACTCTCAATAACGGCAATATCATAACAAAAGACGGTATCGATACGAACGTTAAATTACCGGAAAATTTTAGCCTTTTAAATAAAAACGGCGATTTTTTAATCTCTGCCGACGTAAAAGGCAATTTAAACGTAATTGACCGTAGCAATACCTCCGTCTATCAAGGCAAATTCCCTACCGCTATCGTTGCCGCGTCCTTGGAAGGAAATTTATTAGCGGCAATTAGCGCGGCAAACCACATATATCTAGTGGATATAGTGCAGGCAAAAACTATCATGGAATACAAATCGTCTGAAATTTATGCGGTTGATTCGCGCGTAGTAGCGCCTTATTTTATGAGTTCGCTTATAGTTTATCCTTCGCTTGACGGTAGAATTTATATCGTGCAAAAAGATACGGGCAGAATTTTACGCGACGTGGTCGTAAGCTCTGAAAATTTCTTTAATAATATTATATTTTTAGACGTCGTAAACGATAATATGATAGCGGCAACCGCTAAAAAGCTGATCTCCATAAACCCTCAACAAACTGTTTATTATGACGGTGAAATCAAAAACGTTCTAATAAACAACGATGAAATTTATATATTTAAAAAAGATGGGAACATCGTTAGAACGGACCTTGGCTTGAAACAAAAAAATGAAGCCAATTTTAAATTTGCGATTTTTTCAGACGCCGTAGCCATAGGCGATAAACTCTATATAATAGAAAAAACAGGTTATATTATAAAAACAAATCTTGACCTCGGCGATGCCAAAATTTACGAACTAAACGACGAAATAGAGGATAAAAGCTTTATGGGTAAAGATGCGTTTTATTACGATGACGAATTCGTAAAATTTGAATAATGAACCAAAAGATTTGGGCTCTTTTCGAAGAAAGAAGAATTTTACTTAAAAATTTAAAAATCCTCGAAATTAGCGAATTTTGTAAAAAACGATCGCTTACGGCGTATCTCGGCGTAGATAAAAATAGCTTTTACGAGATAGTTTTTATAAGAGACGCTAAGAGCAGATTGCTTTTAAAAGAAGCGGCTCAAATAAATGAAATTTGCGCTAAATTTGAGCAAAAATTTCAAACGGTTATTAAAAAACGAGTAATATTTTATAATTCGCAAATCTGCTCGAAATCTCTTGATACGCTTCGACAAAACGGCTGGAGATGCTATGATTTTGTGTGATATAGGCAATACGAACGCGACGTTTTTGCAAGACGGTAAAATTTCGCGCATAAGCGCGGAGCAATTTAGCGCGTATGAACCAAAAGAGCGAGTATATTTTATATGTGTAAACGACGATCTTTTCTTCAAGCTAAAAAATAATAAATTTTTTATTGATCTTGAGCCGCATTTCGAGTTAGATACGATATATCAGGGGCTTGGCGTAGATAGAATCGCCGGTTGCTATGCCATAAACGACGGTGTCGTAGTTGATGCGGGAAGTGCGATAACCGTGGACATAATGTCAAATTCAATCCATCTCGGCGGATATATCTTGCCCGGTATCGCAAGTATGCTTAAAGCTTACGAAACTATATCTCCGCGCCTAAAGCTACCTATAAATTCTCAAATAGATATTGACGCCTTACCGCAAAAAACGGTCGATGCGATAAGCTACGGGATATTAAAGCCCATAATTACGCTTTTAGAAAAGCTTGCCGGTAATAAAAAGGTTTATTTTACCGGCGGGGACGGAGAATTTTTATCGAAATTTTTCAAAAATGCGATATGCGATAAGATGTTGGTATTTCGCGCTATGCAAAAACTAATCAATCAAAAAAAGGAAATTTTACAATGATAACCATAGCTCTACCCAAGGGCAGAATAGCCGACGATACGCTTGAGATTTTTAGAAAAATTTTCGGCTCCGAGTTTTTATTTGAGGATAGAAAACTTATTTTAGAAGAGAAAAATTTTCGTTTTTTAATGGTTCGTAATCAAGATATACCGACTTACGTAATAGAAGGTGCGGCAGATGTAGGTGTAGTCGGACTAGACGTATTAGAAGAGCATCGTCCGGACGTGGTTCGCTTACTTGATTTACGTATAGGAAAATGTAGGGTTTGCGTGGGTGTAAAAAACGACGAAGAGCTTGACTATACGCAACCGGAGCTAAAAATAGCTACGAAAATGCCCAATATCGCCAGAAATTACTTTGCTCAAAAGGCTACCGCACTTAAGATCATAAAACTATACGGCTCAATTGAACTTGCTCCGCTCGTGGGATTAAGCGACGCCATAGTAGATGTCGTAGAAACGGGCTCAACCATGAAGCAAAACGGATTAAAAGTCGCGGAGACCATCATGCAAAGCTCGGCTCATCTCATAGCAAACAAAAGTAGTTTCATCGTCAAAAAAGACGAAATTTTAGAGCTTTATCATAAGATAAAAAAAGAGATAAAGCCCTAAATCTAAAGCTAGTCCGTTAAATTTAAGCGGCAAATTTGCATCAACCTATGTTATTGTATATTTAATCAAATGCTCCGTTTTAACAAAGTATCGTTTAAAATACTTATTATCCGTATTAAGCCGATTTTTAAGGTTTTGCGCAAGCCTTTATCGGACTTGGTCGTATAATTTGCGTAAAATAAGCGATTAGAAAGATAAACATAGTTTTTATACCCTTCTTGGGACAAACAAATAAAAATTTACTCCCGCCAAAAAATACAACTAACTTAAATTTAACTTTATATAGCAATTATTCGCACCGATTTATCTTTAAGCCTGTCATTAAAATTCCATCGGCTCATTCCTGACGCTTTCCCGCGAAAGTCAGCCAAACGCAGAGCGAGTCAAAGGTTGCCTTAATACTTTTTGATTATTGCGGCGCACTAAAATTTATTGTCGCGGAATTTCATAAATTTATTGAAAAAATAGTCTAAACACCCTTAAGTAATCGCAATTGGCAAATAGTTTTTAATTGGCTTAAATTTTGAAAATATTATAAATCCGAGTTAAAATTTTTAATCAAATCCGTAAAAATTTTATATAAATTTTCTATCTCCCCAGCGCTCACACGCTCGTTTATAGCGTGAATTCTATCGTTTATTACGCCGAATTCTACTACTTTTACGCCGAATTCCGCCAAATATCGCGCATCGCTAGTTCCGCCTTTTGTGTTTAATTCGGGCTTGACGCCGCTGATTTTCTCTACCGAGCTTTGCATTGACTTTACTATTTTACTGTTCTTATCGGTCAAAAACGGCTTTGAACTTTGTTTCAAATTTAGTTCGAATTTAAGCCCGTCAAGAGCATATCGTAAATACTTTTCAACGTCATAGGCGGTCGTAATATCGGAATTTCTCACGTTAAACATTATTTTTAACTCGTTAGGCGTTACGTTACAGACCTGCATACCGCCTCTAATATCGGTAATCACAATCTTACTGGGTGCAAAAAAATCATTGCCGTTATCCATATCGTGTCCGGCGATTTTAGACAGGATCGGCGCTATCTGATGAATAGGATTTATGCATTTTTCAGGGTATGCGGCATGTCCTTGAACGCCTTTTATTAAAATTTCACCGTTTATCGAACCGCATCTGCCGATTTTTATACTATCTCCGAAAACGCTCATGCACGTAGGCTCCGCAACTACTGCAAAATCGGGCAAAATTTGATTTTCTTTCATAAATTTTAAGGCTTCAAGAGTGCCGTAAATCGCATCACCCTCTTCATCGCTAGTTAAAATCATTGACAGTGTCCCGTCAAATTTAACTTCACCGCGCTCCGCAGCGTCCGCCGCTTCAACACAAGCGCAGACAAATGCAGCCACGCCGCTTTTCATATCTTGTGCACCGCGAGCGTATATAAAGTCGTCTTTTTGCAGCGGTTTAAAAGGATCGCTATCCCAGCCGTTTCCGGGCGGAACGACATCAACATGTCCGACAAAGGCAAGATGAGAGCCGGAGCCGAATTGCTTGGTTAAAATCAAATTTTTAACACGATTTTTTTCTATAAAACACGCCTGAAATTTATCGCAAAAACGCGCTATAAATTTCAAACATTCATCATCTTCGGGCGTAATAGAGCGAAATTTTAAAAGCTCTTTACAAAACTCTATCGCATCCATTAAAACACCTTATCACTTGGCGCGCCTAGATAAAATCCCTGAAACTCATCTACTCCTATCTCTTTGCAGATACTTAAAATTTTCTTTGAATGGACGTATTCGGCTATGGTTTTTATGCCCAGATCTCTAGCAAATGCGACGATGGCACGCGTAATAGTGTATGAATCTTTATTTATATCAATATCTTTTATGATTGAACCGTCTATTTTTACATAGTCGGGTTTTAGTTTAATGATATATGAGAAATTCGAATACCCCGAACCAAAGTCGTCGATAGCGATCTTAGCGCCCATATTTTTGACCTTGTCTATAAACATACTTACGCGCTCAACGTTTTCTACGTCTTCGTCCTCTACTATCTCAAAAACTATCCTGTCGGCAACTTTATGTTTGTTTAATAAATTTATAACAAGCGCGCTAACGTCGCCGTCCGTCATATCTCTACCGCTTAAATTTATAGATAAAACAAGTTTTTCATTTTGTTTAAGCTGATCAATACTTTTTTTAATAAGTAATTTTTCAAGTTCGGCATAACGTTTGATACGCTTTGAAATTCCCAAAAACGCATGAGGGGAAACAACCTCGCCTCTATCTAAAATTCGTATCAAACATTCGTATTTTACGATATTACCTTGAGCGTCGAATATCGGCTGATAATAAGGCACGATATTGCCGTTTATCGTTGCGTTTTGTATGAGTTTGGAGCGTTCTATTTGATTTTCGTATTCTTCTTTTTGGTTTAGTCCTTTAAAATAACAAACGTAGTCTTTATTTAAAGCCTTAGCGGATTTTAATGCAATGGATGCCTTTCTTATAGTTTGATGTTTATCTAGCGCAAAACCTATCGTGCTATGTATCTCTATATCGTTTATTATTTCTCCGTTTTCATCGCTAGCGCTTATAACTCTCCCTTTAAATTTCCCAAGCAAATCATCGGCTAGATCCTCGTATCTATCGATAAAAAATTCTCCGTCTTCCACAAGCGCAAACCGATCCGCCTCTATGCAATAAGCGGTCATATGTTCGGTTTTTGCAAATTCGCTTAATAGCTTCGCCATTTGCACAAGAATCCCGTCACATACGTATTTTCCATAAAAATCGTTCATCTTACCGAAATCATCTATATCTATCAAAACAACCTTCGGGGATTTAAAATTTTCTATATCTCTAAGTAGGGCGGACTTATTTAAAAGTCCTGTCATAGGATCTATGTAAAGCTTATCGCCGAGTTCTTTTATCTCTTTTTGACTGAGTTCTTTTACCGTTAAATAATTATGTTTTATGTTCATATATCTAACCACGAACCAAATACAGCTAAATACGCCTATTAATGTTCCGATAGCACTTACGACAAGGGAAATCAGTAAATTTTGTTTTACCCACTCGTAAAAATATTCATCGTCAGTTCCGCTTATGCTTTGATTTATAGTTGCCTTAAAACCGACTATATATTCACCGCTAGCCGAAAACATACAAACGGCGGCGCTATTTTCAGGTAAAATTTTAGCTAAAAAATAATCTTCTTGAAAGTCGTGATTATAGATATTACCGCATTCATCATCGTCAAAATCCGAACCGACGCTATTTTTTTGACCCGAAGACGCTACGACTTGATAGCCGTTTTTGCCATTGCCTTTTAGTAAAAAAATATCTCCGAAAGCGTTATTATTGATATGACTTTGAAAATTTTCTACATCGTAATAGCTCACGTTTTTTAGATAATCAACGTATTGATGCACGATATATTCGGTCTTTTTACGAAGAGTATGATCGCCTTTGGATACGGCGTTATTATATTTGTAATAAAATACAAAAGAATTCGCCACTAAAAAAAACGTCCCCAAAAGTATCGCCACAAGCACTACTGCTCGTATGATTCTAGAGTGCCTTTGTTTATCGTCTATGAACATAACCTCCAACTCCTCTATTGTATAGTCGCGATTTTAACATTTCTTAAGTAAAATTTATCTTTCACGAACTAAAATCTTACTATTTTTGCACCGAAACCGCCTTGACTTGGCGGTGCGTCAAAGAAATCTTTAACACTCGGATGATCTTTTAAAAAATTTCTGACCGCATAAGCGAGCTTGCCCGTGCCGATACCGTGATATACGCAAACCTCATCAAATCCCATCACTAAACTATCGCTTATAAATTTATCAAGCTTCACTATCGCTTCATCCGCCCTAAGTCCGTGTAAATCAAGCGCCACGCTCGCTTGTTCGGGTTTTTGCACGCTTAAATTTACGTTACTTTTTTTAACCTGTGCGACGGGATTGCCGTTTTTCTTTAAAAGAACGACAGGCACGCGAAGTTTTATACCTTCGGCTTCTATGATCGCGTCGTTTTTGCCTAAATTTAACACTACGCCTTTGATCTGTTCGTATTTTACATGATCGCCGACTTTTAAAACTTCAAGCTTTGCCGGTTCGGGCTTGATTATCAAGCGTTTTTTCTCGTTTGCTACATTTAGCGCACGCTGTTTATCTTTAATGTCTTTTAAATTTATTACAGATTTAGCTTGTTTTATCGCCTCAAAATATTCTCTTTCAAGTCGCGAAATTACGGTCGCTATTTCTCTCTCGTTACGCTCTTTTATATCGCGTTGTTCTTCTAGCAGTTTAGTTAGCTTTTGTTCTTTAAGCTCGGTCTGCTTAAGCTCTTCATCAAGTTTTGTTTGTAAATTTAGCGTTTTTGTGATTACTTCGTTTAAATTTTCCTTATCTTCGCCGTAAATTCGCTTCGCTTCGCCTACTAAATTTAAAGGGATTCCGTAACGAGCGGCCGTTTCAAAGGCATAAGATTTACCGATAGTGCCGCTCAAAAACTCAAATTTCGGACGTTGCGCCGTCTCGTCGTATAATGCGGCCATAAGCTCCACGTCGGGATTTTTGGCAAGCAACATCGCAAGTCGCTTATGGTGAGTTGTGATAATCATCTTAATATCTTGGGTTATCAGCTTTTCTATGACGACCCCGTAAAGGCTGGCGGCCTCCTCAAAATCTGTTCCGAGTTCGATTTCATCGATACCGATAATTAGCGAGCGCTTATGAAAAAGTTTTGAGAAATGAAGCATTCTTCCCGCAAAAGTCGAAATATCGTTTTTGACGTTTTGCGGATCTTCCATAATCGTATCGAATTCTTTAAACGAGCCGATACTTGAAGCCTGTGCGTTTATATGCATAGGCAAAAGGTATTTTGCCAGTAAGCTCGCCGCGATGATCGATTTTAGCAACATGGATTTTCCGCCGGCATTTACTCCCGTAATTAAAAGCACTTTTTTACTAAAATCCACGCTCACGCTCTTTGGATTCTTAAGAGCGGGGTGAGCGAAATTTTTAAGGATGATCTTGTTTGAGCCGTTTGGCAAAACAAACTCAAAATCGCGCGTGCGAGCAAAATTTACGCGAGCCTGATACGCGTCAAACTGATCAAAGGCGCTATTTATAAATTTTAAAAATAAAAGCGATTTATTCATCTGTGAGCTTATCCGCTTGCAATGCTCGTAAATTATCTGCTCACGTCTATCCAAAAGCTCGCTTTGCTCTTTTTTCAGTCGTTCTATATTAGACGGCGCTACGTAAAAATATCCTCCGGAGCTGCGCGCTACGACCGTGCCTTTTAAGGCGTGATTAAAGCC
This sequence comes from Campylobacter sp., assembly GCA_021203945.1. Classification (GTDB taxonomy): domain Bacteria; phylum Campylobacterota; class Campylobacteria; order Campylobacterales; family Campylobacteraceae; genus Campylobacter_A. The sequence continues at coordinate 6,465 of JAJQAF010000176.1, read as the reverse complement.
GCCTCGCACGAGCAAAGCCTCTTGAGAGCTTACATAATGCACCTGCGTATCTACGAGATAAGGAGTAATGTGTTTTGAATAGATAAGCCGTTTTAACTCGGCGTCTATTTGCGATTTTTTATCGTTAAACGTTTGCTTTATCGCACCGAGTCGCTCATCAACGCTATCTTTAAATTCACCGTCTTTATCAAAGCTGCTCGCCATTTGCGCCATCGCAGGCGGAATTTCTATCTTTGCTATCCATTCGCCGAGACGATTTTGAAATTTTACCGTTCTAAGATAAGAAAAATAGTTGATAATCTTTGAAAATTCGTAAATTTCGCTAACGTGAAGCACGGCTTGTTTGCTTAAACGAGCAAGCGCATCGTCTAAATTTTGCACGCTACAAGGCGCCTCAAACCGATAATTTGAAAGCTCGGCGATATTTTCAAAATGTATCTTGCTGTCGCCTTGCAAAAATAGCGGCTTGTTTCGCGCTAAAAAGCCGTTAAAATTTTGTAAATATCCGCCAAGATCAAGGTTTAAAAATATATCCTCTATCTCTCGCATAGCCTACTCGCACGAATTTATAGGCACGACTACGCCTGAAAATTCTTTCGCTTCTCGCTTTGCTACAAAGCAAGCGGTGCCGAATTCGTAGTTAAATTTTTCGTTTGTTATATCGTATCCGCCGCATTTTAAGGATTTGCCTTGTTTAAATTCAAGCAAAAGTCGTGAAATTTTACTCTCGTTTTCGTTTATATGAGTCTCATATATGTATGCAAAAAGTAATCCTGCCAGCAGAACAGTCGTTACTACAATCTTTGTTTTTTTGCCTATTTTTTCGTCTTTAATCGCCCATATAGCACTTAAAAACACCAAAATTCCAAGCAAAAATATAATATTTCTTACCATTTTCCGCCTTTAAAATCTGCGATCAACTCTTTATAAAGCTCCGGTTTAGCGGTAATTTTAGCCAAAATTTTATCTTTTGACGCGGCGATATCTTGATGTTCTATCAGCATTCTTACCGCCAAATACGGCGCATTCGGCAACATCGCTTCTATTTGCGCGTCGTTTAATTTTTGAGACCTTGCAAGCGCGATATTAATGTCTTTTTTATTAAATTTAATAAGCGACGAAATTTCACTCTCGCTTAAAATTTCATCTTTTATAAGCCGTAAAATTTCATTTTCGTTTTCAGGCTTAAAGACGACAAACGCTCGCTCTCGCTCGCTATCGGCTAATTTTTTTTCGGACACTATGTTTTGAGGGTTTTTCTCGTCGTCATCGTTTTGCACGTATTGCGTTTCTAAAGCTTCAAAATCGTTTTTTTCGCTTTCATCTTCGCCGATATGTTCGTCTCGGGTCAATTCGCTCTCGGACATCAATACCCTCCTCTAAGCTGAACGCTAATGTCCCCTGCGCCGAAACCGACGACTATACCGTCGGAAAGGCGATTTTTAACGCCGAATTCATCGGTAAATTCTATCGCCTCGCCGACTCTGCTTACTCTGTCCGTAAAGATCGGATTATATCGAATAAATTCGCTTTTCATATCAATTTCGATAGGTGCTTCCCCGGCTGAATAAACAGGCAAAATCACAAGCTCGTCAACGCCCTTAAAACACTCTTTAAAGGCGGCTAAATTCGTGCTTAAACGCGTATAGCGATGCGGCTGAAAAATAGCCGTAACGTTTGAAATTCCAAGCAGTTTTGCATATTCAAAGACGGAATTTAGCGTCGCCTTGATCTCGGTAGGATGATGTGCGTAATCGTCTATCAAAATAAAATTTTTATCCGCGCTCAAAATATCAAAGCGTTTTTTAATGCCTTTAAAATTTAATAAATTCTCCCTAATATCTCTTAAAGGCGTCTCATGAAGTGCGGCGAGTATCGCCAAAGACGCGTCTATGGCGATATGTTGCCCCATGCCGAAAGCCTCGAATTTGCCTAAATTTTTAAGATTAAAGCTAGTGTAAGGCTGATAATCGCGCACAACCATAGCAAGCTCGGTTATGTCCGTACTCGGATAAAGGCGTATCGCGTCAAGCTTTAACGTGCTTAAAAATTCGTCCTCGGCATTTATCACGCGCACCTTCGCCCGCTCTAAAAAGCCCTTGTAGGCGGCATGAAATTTCTCCAAATCATACTCATAATGTTCCATATGTTCGGGTTCTGCATTTGTAACGACGGCTAGATAAGGATTTGAGTTTAGAAAGCTTGAATCGCTCTCGTCCGCTTCAAAAACGACGTTTTGACTTTGCGCGTAACGCATATTCGAGCCAAACTGCTTTGATATGGCGCCGATTATCACCGAGCCTTCAATGAGACTTGAGAGCATCGCGCTAGTCGTGCTTTTACCGTGGGCTCCGGCTACCGCAAACACACGCTTATCCTCTAAAACATAAGGTAAAATTTCCTTCCTTGAAAAGCATTGTATGCCCTTTTTTCGGGCTTCAACCAGCTCAATATTGTCCTCTTTTATCGCGGCGGAATATACTACGAAATCCTGATCTTTTATCGCCTCTTTGCAGTGCGGAGTGATAACGTCGATACCTTGCGCCTTTAACTCCTCGGTAGTTTTGCTCTCCTTTATGTCGCTTCCGCTTATCTTATGACCTTTTTCGTTTAAAAACCTGGCGATCGCCGAAATGCCGATACCGCCGATACCTATAAAATGCACTTTTTTCAAATTTGACCTTACCGATTAAAATTTATAGCGATTATACCCAAATGCAGCTTAGAGCTTAAATTTAGTTTTTGGTATTATCAATTGAAGTAAATATTTAAAGCGCTTTAAATAATCGTCGTAATCCTGACATTGCAAAATTTAAACGCCCGAAGAAGATTGCAAAACCGTGTTTTTATAAGCAAAATGCAAATTTCATTAAATTTTACAAACGGCTATTTTAAACTTCATCTCTTTTCGCAGTAGCTTAGATGGTCATTCACCACGCCGACGCTTTGCAAAAACGCATATATGCTGACGCTACCTAGGAATTTAAATCCGCGCTTTTTCATATCCTTTGCAATCGTATCGGAAAGCTCGGTTTTAGCGGGGATTTGTTTTATATCGTCGTAAAAATTTATGATTTGTTTGCCGCCTACGAAGCTCCACAGATAGCTATAAAAACTACCAAATTCCTTTTGCGTACGCAAGAACGCCCGCGCGTTTGAGGCAAGAGATTTTAGTTTAAGTCGGTTTTTGATAATGCGATCGTCATTCATCAGTCTATCTACGTCCGCTTCGTCATAACCCGCTAAAGCTTCGGCGTCAAATCCGTCAAACGCCGCTCTCATTCCTTCGCGCTTAGATAAAATACATCTCCACGAAAGTCCGGCTTGAAAGCTTTCAAGCACGATAAATTCAAATAAAATTTTATCGTCTTTTACGATTTTACCCCATTCGTTATCGTGGTAGATTTTTTCAATCTCGCTTTTTAACGCCCAGTCGCAACAATTTTTCATAAGCAATCCTTAAAATTTAACCGTTTATGCGGCTTAAACAAGCCCTCTTTTGGCGAGTATCCTTTTAAATTCCCATAAATTCGAAGCTGCGCTTAGCTGTTTTTTATCGATATTTACGATTAGCATCTCTTCGTTTTTGCCGAGTCTGGTTTTAATTTCGCCAAAAGGATCGATTAGCATACTATCGCCGTAAAAATTCCATTGCGTATCGTTTGAGCGATGATTTCCTATACGATTTACGCGCAAGATATAGATATTATTCGTAAATGCTCTTATCCTCAAAAGCTGCTCCCATCGATTCTCGCTAAAAAACGTGCAAGCCGACGGCACTATCACCGCATCGGCTTTTTTATTCATCATATATGCCCAGCATGCGTCAAAATGCGCTTCAAAGCCGAACATTACGCCGATTTTAAATTTTTCATACGTAAAGATCGGCAGATTTAGCTCGCCGTTTTGATCGTTGGCAAAAAATTTCGCCTCATTCCAGTGAGAATACGGCATCAAAATCTGTTGATCGTAAATTTTGATCTGAGAAGGGCTAAATTTCGCAAGCGATTTGAAAAGCTCGTCACCGCGTAAATTTACGATAGGGGCTACGATGGTAAGGTCGTATTTTTTAGCCAAATTAGACAAAGAGATTTTTTTTCGCTCGCTTTGCTCTTTGATTAGGCTTTTTGGCATGGTTTCAAGCTCTTTAAAAAAGCTGTTTAAGACGTATTCGCCTAAAACTACGAGCTTTGCGTCCTCGTCGGCGCAAATTTTAAGGTAATAATCCATCCTTGCCTCGCTTAAAGGTAAAGTAGGCAGTTGAAGCGCACAAATTTTACTCATCGCCTATCTCCTCTATGCTAAGTTCGGCGTTTTTTAGTATCTCTCTAGCCTCTTTTAAGAGCTTTTTGCCCTGTTCGTGCAGTTTGATACTTTGCTCTAAGCTAACGTCTTTATTGTTCAGATCGCTTAAAATTTTATCCGCCATTTTTATTTTCTCTTCAAAATTTTGTATATTTTCTTCTTGCATTTTAATCCTTTAAAGAGCGTTTAAGCGCCCTTTTTACATACATTTCAAATTTATCTATCTCAACCAAAAACGCATCGTGTCCGTATTGGCTATCTATTTGCACGTATTCGACCTGAGATTTACGACCCATATCGCAAAACGTATCGTAAATTTCACGCATACATTCGGGAGGAAACAACAAATCTCCTTTAAACGAGATCAAACTAAGTCCGGCTTTTATAGGTAAAAGCGCGTCTTTTAGACTATCATAATGCCTGGTGCAGTCAAAAATATTCATCATCTTTATGATGTATAAATAACTTAACGGATCAAAGCGTTTTGGGAAGTTATAGCCGTTATACTCCATATAGCGGTCTATTTGAAAACGTCCCAAAAGCTCGTAAAGTCCGTCCGTTTCCACGTAATTACGCCCGAATTTCGACTCCATGCTATCGGGGCTTAAAAAGCTAATATGCCCGACCATTCGTCCGTAAGCAAGTCCGTTTAAGCCGTTTTGTTTTATTAAATTTTCGTCGTATTCGCCGTTTTTAAACTCCGGATCTTTTAAAATCGCTTCAATTGCAATTTTATTAAACGCTATCGCCCAAGCCTTCGTCTGATACGTGCTAGCCAGCATTATGACGCGTTGGGCGAAGTCCGGGAATTCTATCGCGAAACAAAGCGCTTGCATACCGCCGAGACTACCGCCGATCACGGCAAGCGCCTTGCGGATACCTATCTCGTCAAACAATCTTATTTGGGCTTTCACTACGTCGCTCACGGTAAGCACAGGAAATTTTAAGCGATACTGCTTGCCGCTGCTTTTATCTATGCTAAGCGGTGAAGTCGAGCCGTAACAAGAGCCCAAAATACTTACGCATATTACGAAAAATTTGCTCGTATCGACCGCTTTACCTTCGCCTATCAACCCGTCCCACCAGCCGGCTTTGCTGTCGTTTGCATATACGCCCGCCGCGTGATGAGAGCCCGTAAGCGCGTGACAAACGACTACTACATTGCTCTTATCGGAATTTAACTCGCCGTAAGTTTCATAAACCAGTTCGTATTCCGAGAGAATTCGACCGCTCTCAAGATAGAGCGGCTCATTGAATTTACGTTTTTCAGTTTTTAAGCTTAGCACTAATTGACTTTATAATTTGGCGCCTCATGCGTGATAACTACGTCGTGAACGTGGCTTTCTTTTAGCCCGGCACTCGTAATCTCGACAAATTCCGCTCTTTCTTGAAGAGTAGGTATATCCTTTGCTCCGACATAGCCCATTGCGCTTCTTAGACCGCCTACCAACTGATGAATGACGTCCTTTATACTACCTACGAACGGCACGCGTCCTTCTATGCCCTCTGGAACTAATTTATCTTGAGCCGTGCCCTCTTGGAAATATCTGTCCGAACTTCCGCGAGTCATCGCGCCGATCGAACCCATGCCGCGATATACTTTGTATTGACGACCTTGAAAGGTTATGACCTCGCCCGGACTCTCTTCGCAACCCGCCAATAAGCTGCCCGCCATAACGCAACTAGCACCTGCGGCTAAGGCCTTTGCTATATCGCCCGAATACTTAAGCCCGCCGTCTGCAGTTACGGGGATACCGTATTTTGCCGCCTCGATCGAACACTCGTCTATGGCTGAAATTTGAGGCACACCCACGCCCGCTACGATACGAGTCGTGCATATGGAGCCGGGTCCTATGCCTACTTTTATACCGTCGGCTCCGGCTTGTGCTAAATCTTTAACGGCTGCCGGATTTGCGATATTTCCTACTACGACATCAACGTTAAATTTTGATTTTATATCTTTTAAAGTGTCTATTATGCCCTTTGAATGACCGTGAGCGGAATCTATAACTATAACATCGACACCCGCTTCCACTAGCGCTTTTACGCGATCCAGTTGCCCTACGCCTACTGCGGCGGCTACCCTAAGCCTACCGTATCCGTCTTTATTTGCATTTGGATACTCTTTGCGTTTTTTGAGATCTTTTATCGTAATAAGTC
>JAJQAF010000108.1 GCA_021203945.1 Campylobacter sp. | reverse complement strand
GAATTATATTTTATTTTTTATAAAAAATCAAATTTCCCTAAAATACATAGTTAATTTAAATTTTATTTTTATATTTAGATAGAAATTTTATAATTTTAAGGATTTTACATTATAAGAATATACTAAATGTAATTTGTAATAATTATTTTATATTTGATTATTTTTGTAGAATCGGATCCTAAAATTTTAAAGCGGCAATAAGGTAAAATTTAAGCGTTAAAATCATACCTGCTCCCGCTTCACCTCACACTAAGCCCTTCATCCAGGTATTGTTTCCTAATAGTTCTACCGTTATCTATATTACCATTACTATTTTTTATCATATCCATCTTCTTTATCTATCCAAGATGATTTATGAGCCATCTTATCAGTATTGTGATCAAAATACTCCTTCACCTAAAGAGAGTGTTTTTATACCGTCTTTGTTTAGATCAAGGACTATAGGATCGTAGATTTCGGGGAAGAGATATGGGTTATGATATCTTTCTAAAAAGTCTGAAAAGTTAAAGTTATCTTTTAAGATGTCGGCAAAGTTAAAATCAAGTAAGCAATTCTTCATTTATTGCGCCATTAATTATATCATCTAATTTGCGAAATTTATAGTCGCTGCCGTTTAGAGACCGTCATAGATTATGATAATTAGTATGTTGTAATTAAATTTAATCTTTGATTATAGAGTAAAAACATTTTAAAATATTTTCATATTTATACAAAATTTATCTCTATTTTTTTACCTAATGCATTTGCATAATTTACAAGTGTTTGATAGCTTGGCATTGTTTTTGAATTCAAGCTTTCAAGTCTAGAAATTGCACTTTTTGTGGTATTCATTTTAATAGCCAACTCATCTTGAGTTAAATTTGCGCTTTTGCGTAGCTTTATCATTTTGCGCTTAAGCTCAAATTCTACTTCCAAATCGTCGTAGGCTTTTTTTACGTCTTTGCGCTCTAGTGCTTTTTTCTTAAATTCGTCATAACTTAACATTTATACTCCTTTGCTCTTTTAATGGCCAAGTCCATATCTTTCTTGGGGATTTTATTGGACTTTTTAATGACGGAATGTAAAATTACTATCTTTTTGCCTTTTGCGTTTATAAATACACTTCTTGCGATTTTATCTTTACCGCTTACCCTAAACTCAAACAAGCCGTTTCCAAGCGGTGCGGAATGCGGTCTGCCTAAATTTGCACCGAATTCTCTTGCGAGATCAAAAACCTTAAGCAATGTGGCTAAAATTTCATCAGGCAATTCAAGAGTTTCTTGCTGCACCTTATCATTAAACCATAAAATTTCATAACTCATAGGTCTTATGTTATCATAATTGCTAACTTTTGTCAATCTTCGGGCTATTTAATAGACGTGATTTTAAGAATTTAATCTCTTCGTATTCTAAATTTCAAATTTAAAATTCATACAATAACAATCTTAAGCTGTATAAAACATATTTCAGATGTTCTTTGACATCCAGAAACTTTACAAACCTCTAAATTCCCGCATTTCACCTCACACTAAGCCCTTCATCTAAGTATTGTATGATAGGATATATAAAGAATTCTATTACTCTTCTTTTGCCTACTTTAACTTCCGCAGTTACACTCATTCCGATCTCTAATTGTTTCATCTCTCCATCCACTTTTATACTTAAATCATTCGGATCTATTTTTATTTCATATATTAGTCCTAATTTTTCATCCTCTATCGCATCGTTTGATATGAAGCTTAGTTTTCCGTGCAGTAAGCCGTATTTTTGAAAGTTAAAGGTATCTATCTTTATGGCTACTTCTTGCCCTGTTTTTAAAAATCCTACATCTTTATTTAATACGTTTGCTTTTATTATTAAAGGCACGTTTGAAGGAACTATTGAGATTAGATTGTCATTAGGAGTTACCACTCCGCCTTCTGTGTGCACTAAAAGCTTACCCACAAAGCCGTCTGCAGGGGATTTGATTTGCTGGGTTTTATTTGAAAATAGTATGGCGTTTATCTGAGCGTCTAATTCGCGTGATTCTTTTTGCTTTTCCAGTGCAGTTTGTAGCCAAGAGGATTTAATGTTTTTAACTGCGTTTTTATTCTCTTTATTTATCTCTTCATATTTCTTGCGTGCCTCTTTTAGTTTAAAGCCCGCCATATCTTTTTGCTCTTGTAAATTTATAACGTTTTTAACCGCTTCGTTATAATCTTTTTTAGCTATTATGTCTAATACCTTTTGCAGTCTTTGTTTGTTTTGTATCTCCTTGGTAAGCAGGGCGTCTATCCTTTTAAGCTCGCTTTGTGCCGTGTTTATCTCTAAATTTGCAGCATCCAGCTTTGCTTTATTACTATCGTAAGTATTTTTTAACATATCTTTTTGTTCGTTATAAAATTTAAGTTGAGAAGCGTTTAAATTTCCTAAATCCGAACTGTTTAAATTTAGCTCGTTTATTAGTGCGTTATAGGATTTTAGATCGTTAGTGAGAGCCTTTGAATTATCTTGGTGGCTGGAGAGGGAGGCATCGGTTGCGCGGG
>JAJQAF010000217.1 GCA_021203945.1 Campylobacter sp. | reverse complement strand
ATTTAAATCTAAATTTATTGCGTCGGCTTGTTTTAAAGTCGGCGTTTCTTTTGCGTAATCTTATTCGGCTTAATTTTAGAGCGAAATTTTAAAATTTAACGAATTCTTGCCGCATAAAGCGTTGTCTTGCCCATTAGCTTGACGCCCTTTGGTTGATAATCGCTTTGTTTTATGCAATTCCAAAAGACTCGGCTCAATGCAAAATTTTAAACGATATTTCGTTAAAGCCGGGTCAAATAAAAATAAATTTCTCATTAATTTTATTTTTTAAAATAATTATATTATAATAAATAAAATTTTAACTAGGAGGATTAAAATGAGAAAATTTTCTTTCTTATCTACGGCTCTTGCCGTAGCGTTATCATCGGCGATATTCGTTGCTACACCCGTGCAAACGCAAGCGGGAGTTTTGGCTCATCAGGTGAAAATTCAAGGCGAGCTCGGCAGGGTTTATATAAACCCATACGATGTTTCGCCTCTTACGGCGATTATAGATCGCGCGGGCAAGGATATAACGGACATTCACGTTAGAGTTTTAGGCAAACCGGACGGCGGTATCGACATTAATTACAACGTTTCGCAAAACGCGCTTTTAAATCACGACGGAGTGCCGATTTGGGGGCTGTATCCCAATTATTTAAATCAGGTCGAAGTAAGTTATAAATTTGAAGGCGTTAATAAAAAAGAGACGTATAAAATTTACGCTCAACCAATCGTTACGTTTAGCCGTGATTTTAGATTTGAGCAAATGCAAAAAAGAATTCCAAAAAAAGTCGATCCTGCCTTTAAAAATAGACTTTATCTTATAAATAATACGATCACGAGCAATTACAAACCTTTTGATTGGAGCGGCGGAAAGGGCGGAGCCGCAGCGTGGAACGACTATACCGAAAACTATATAGTCGATACCAAAGGCGAGATCAGATGGTATCTTGATTATACTAAATTTTACGATCGCAGAGAAAGAAACGTCGAAGACGGCGGTATGATGATGGGTTTTCATCAATTGCCCGACGGCGATCTTAGTTTTGGAATGGCGCAAAGATATATGAGATACGATCTTATGGGCAAAGCCGCCTACAATAGACTACTTCCGCGCGGATATATCGATCTTAGTCACGAAGTGTTACCCGTAAAAGGCGATCATCTGCTGCTTCGCGTCGGAAAATACGATTATCACCATAAAGACGGCAGAATCTCACATACGATCAGGGATCATATAATCGAAGTTGATGCCAGCGGCAAAGTCGTAAATGAATGGGATTTAAATGAAATTTTCGGCACGAACGTTTATAGAAGTTCGCTTATAAAAGCGCTTGATCCGCGCGCCGTATGCTTAAATATCGATATGAATGCCAAGGAGATACAAATCAGCGACGATACTCCGTTCGGCGATAAAGTAGGCACGGGCACCGGTCATAACTGGGCTCATGTAAATTCCATTTCTTACGACGCAAGCGATGAGGGCATAATCCTTTCTCTTCGCCATCAAGGTATCGTAAAAATCGGTAAAGATAAAAAAATCAAATGGATTTTGGCAAGCCCGGAGGGTTGGAGCGATGATTTTAAAGCTAAAGTTTTAACGCCCGTAGATAAAAACGGTAAAAAGATTAAATGCGAAAAATCAAAATGCGAGGGCGACTTTGACTGGTCTTGGACGCAGCATACGGCGTGGCTTACGGGAAGATACGACAATAAGGGCGGCATTAAACATATCAGTGTATTTGACAACGGCGATGCGCGCGGTATGGAGCAGCCCGTATTTAAGGAAGATAAATACTCTCGCGCGGTCGAATACAAAATCGATGAGAAAAATTTAACGGTCGAGCAGACGTGGGAATTCGGCAAAGAGCGCGGATTTGATTTTTACAGCGCGGTTACGAGTAACGTAGAGTGGCAAAACGATACGAAAACTTACTATATTTCAAGCTCAAACGTCAATCTGCTTCGCCCCGATAAAACCATCAAAATGGTTTTAGTGGAAATCGATCCGAAGACAAATGACATTAAATTTGAAATGGACGTAGAGTCCGCTTCAAGAGACGACATAGCGTATCGCTCGCTCGTGATAAATCCAAACGTTTTTGAGTATTGATTAATATTCGGCATAGTGATTTTGCTATGCCGAATTATTGCTTATGACAGATATTCTAACGCCTATGTTTTGTTTATCAAAACCCTTGTGAAAGGGATTTTCCAGCTGGCGATCGGTGTAAAGAATAATCATCTAAATTACATGTTTTAAATTCTTGCAAGATACGCCATATGTTTTTAAAGGTTAAAATCCTTTTTTGCTTAAAGCTAACTTTAAGTATTTTTCATTCCCTAAAATCATATAATTGTAAAGACTCCCTATTCAAATTTAAAGGGCTTTCGTCCCTATCTTTTAGATTTGGAGCTTTACAAGCTTTTTAAGTTTCGTTTAAAAAGTCTTAGGGCTTTATTGACTCTGATTGCAAGATAAAAACTAAAAACAATCAAATTCATCTAAAATAAAATTACAATTTTAAAATTTAAGCTAAAGG
>JAJQAF010000134.1 GCA_021203945.1 Campylobacter sp. | reverse complement strand
TAGTCATATAATGTCAAGTTATAGGTAATATTTTGTCAGATAATATATATAAGTGCTAGAATTTAAAAACCGCTTTGTTTATTATCGTTAAAAATACGCCTAAAATTCTTGAAATTTATACTTTTTTTAGGCAAAAGCTAATAGAATTGAGCGTATTTAAAAATTAGGAGAAATTTTGAATAAGAGTAAAAAATATTTGGCTTTAAAATTTATGGGCATACTGCTTGTTTCAGGAATGACAGCAAGCCTTAACGCAAAAAACGAAGATGACGCCAGCATTAGACTAGAGGCGCTTTCAAAACTTACTAAGACGATTTCGACGGTAGAAAAATATTACGTCGATGATATAAAATTTAAAGAGATTATAGATAAAGCAATAAGCGGCTTAATGCAAAATTTGGACGCTCATTCTAGTTTTTTAAATGAAAAAGCGTTTAAAGATATGCAGGTTCAGACAAACGGCGAATTCGGCGGACTTGGTATAACCGTCGGTATGAAAGACGGTGCGCTTACTGTCATATCGCCTATCGAAGATACGCCTGCCGATAAAGCCGGAATAAAATCGGGCGATATAATCTTGCGAATAGACGGAAACGCAACGATAGGCACTACGATAGACGAAGCGGTAAATAAAATGCGCGGAAAGCCGAAAACGCCGATAACCGTCACGATTTTACGTAAAGGCGAGCAAAAACCGTTTGACGTAAAAATCATAAGAGATATTATAAAGGTCGAATCCGTTTATGCCAAAACGATAGAAAACGAAAATATCTTATATGTTCGTGTTACTAATTTTGACAAAAACGTCGTAGGCAAAGTAAAAGAATTTATCAAGCAACACCCTAAAGTAAACGGAATTATTCTTGATTTGAGAAATAATCCGGGCGGGCTTTTAAATCAAGCCGTCGATCTCGTCGATCTCTTTGTAGATAGCGGTATAATAGTTTCGCAAAAAGGTCGCGATGCTTCTGAAAACGCCGAATATAAAGCAAGCCTAGGTGCCACGCTCACAAAACTTCCTTTGGTCGTTTTGGTAAACGGCGGAAGTGCGAGTGCAAGCGAAATCGTGAGCGGTAGCTTACAAGATCATAAGCGTGCCGTAATCGTCGGAGAAAATACTTTTGGAAAAGGAAGCGTTCAGGTAATACTTCCGATAGACGATACCGAGGCTCTTAGATTAACGATAGCAAGATACTATCTGCCGAGCGGAAGAACGGTTCAAGCCGTCGGTATTACGCCGGATTTAGTAGTCCATCCCGGCAAAGTACCGCAAAGCGAGGATAGCGCGTTTAATATAAAAGAGAGTGAGCTAAAAGCTCATTTGCAGAGCGAACTTAATAAAATTAACGTGGAAACGGAGGCGAATAAGACGGAAAATAAAGATGAAAAAACCGTTATAACACAGAAAAAAATAGGTGAAGATATTCAGTTAAAAACTGCAATAGACGCAATAAAAGTCTTAAAAATCAAATAATAAAAGGAAAGACAATGCAAAAAAAAGAGCTTATTTACGAAGGTAAAGGCAAAAAAATGTATGCGACGGATGACGCAAATTTACTAATTGCCGAATTTAAAGACGATTTAACTGCTTTTGACGCTCAAAAAAGAGGCAATGAATCCGGTAAAGGTGCGTTAAATAATAAAATTAGCACACAACTTTTTAAAATTTTAAGAGAAAAAGGCATATCTACTCACTTAGTTGATACGATTAGCGATACGGAACAATTAGTAAAAAAATGTGAAATAATACCGCTTGAAGTAGTCGTGCGTAATATCGCAACAGGCTCGCTTACAAAACGTCTTGCCATTAAAGAAGGCACGATTTTGCCTTTTCCTTTGGTAGAATTTTACTTTAAAAACGACGATCTTCACGATCCTTTGATAACTGACGAACACTGCCTTATTATGGGGCTTGTAAAGAGCGAAAAAGATCTTCAAACTCTAAGACATATAGCAAGAGAGATAAATTCCATACTATTTAAATTTTTTGAAGACAGAAAGCTAAAACTCGTAGATTTTTAAATAGAATTCGGCATGGATAAAGATGGATATATCCTACTAGCCGATGAAATATGCACCGATAGCTGCCGTTTTTGGGATGCCGATACTAACGAAAAACTTGACAAAGATAGATTTAGACAAGATTTAGGAAGCGTAAAAGTAGCCTACGAGGAAGTTTTAAGAAGAATTTTATTATAAGGTTATACTATGAAAGCGGTCGTAAATATAGCACTAAGAAACGGCGTTTTAGACCCTGCGGGAAAAGCGGTTGAGCATGCTTTAAATTCTCTCGGATTTAACAGCGCTTCAAACGTTCGCATAGGAAAGCAAATCGTTCTTGATATAGACGTTAAAGATAAAAATGAAGCCAAAGCGCAACTAAAGACTATGTGTGAAGAGCTTTTGGCTAATACCGTTATAGAAGATTACGAGATAGTGCTATGAAAGTAGCCGTCGTCCTATTTCCCGGAACAAACTGCGAGCAAGACACCATATACGCATTTGAGCTTTTGGGTTGCCAAACGAAAA
>JAJQAF010000192.1 GCA_021203945.1 Campylobacter sp. | reverse complement strand
GTCTTACAGGACAAGGCTTAGTAAATTTCGCCCCGAATAGCGATGCGAAAGACTTTTTCGGAAATGACTGGAACAGCGAAGGCGGAGTGCTTTCGGAAGCTTATTTAGGATACGATAGCGAACATTTTGAATCAAAAGTAGGTCGCCAGTATTACCACACCGCGACAAATCTAGTCCCGCCGCTAGTAGCTTCAAACACCGCCGTGGGCTATAAAGAAGCCTTTGAGGGCGTAAGCGCTAAGATCAAACTTCCCGAAATAAATACAGTCATCGGCTTAGCCGACTTTTGGAAATTTCAAGGTCGCTCAAACCACGTAATGGGCAGCGACAGCGGTGCTCCCGTATTTAAAGACAGAGTTATCATAGGCGGCTTCGGACCGACAGCCTATGAGTTTGATAATATCTTTAATTCTTTTGTTACAAATAGTTCAATTCCCGGTATATCATTCACACTAGGCTATGCAAATGTGCAAAATTTAAAATATGATACCACTGCGACAGGCGACATAGACTTTTACTATGCCAATGCAGGATATAAAACGCCCGTGCTTTTCGATAATGCTAAATTTGGTCTAGACTTCATGTATAAGGGCTCGCGCACGCACGGTTCGCTAAAAGAAAATTATGACTATGACGGAAATTTTTATGCATTGATGGCAGGACTTTATGATGCTTATGGCTTTGATTTTAGATACGCATTTTCAACCGTCAGTAAAAACAACGCTGCCCTACAAGGCGTAGGTAATGCCTGCGGCGCATACACTGCAACGCCCATTTACGGACCATTTTTATTTATGTCGTTTGCCGGTATGGATTTGCATAAATTTAGCATCGGCTATGACTTTGGTAAAATCGGCGCAGAAGGGCTAAAAATTTCAGCCGATTACTGGAACGGCAAACAAAAGCCCGGCGATAATGTCCGCTCGGGTGTATTTCCGGGAATGGCAGCCGGCACAAAAGTAGATGTAGAGGGCTGGGATGTGAGTATAGATTATAAAGTCCCCGCTATCAAAGGATTGACACTCTCGGCTATCTATGAGACGATGGATAGAAAACAGACATTTAACGACGGCTATAAAAATAAAGTTACAGATGACGAGCTTTGGCTAAGAGTATCTTATGATTTTGATATTTTAAAATAAGGAGCACAAAATGCAAGAGAAAAATGAACTATCTCGCCGTTCTTTTTTAAAGCGTGGAGCGATTACACTAGGCTCGGTAGCGACGGCTTCGGCGCTTCTTACGGGGTGTGATAATCCAAATGATCACTTAATTAAGCCGAAAAAGACCGAAAATTTAGAACCCGATGTTCCAAAATGGCTAGGTAAAGAACCCGTGATAGCCGACAGTGAGATAAAAGAAAGTCTAACCGCAGACGTTCTCATCATCGGTGCGGGCGTAGCAGGTCTTCACGCTGCACGCGCCGCAAGTGAGCGCGGAGCAAAGGTTATCGTCATAGAAAAGGCGGGTCGCTTTCAAGTTAGAAGCGGTCAATACGGCACTATGAACAACAAATACCAAAGACAGCTCGGTATCACATACGATAAAAACGAAGCGATCAAAGAAAACATGAAACAGATGGGTTACCGCGCCGATCAGCGCACATGGAATTACTGGGCAGAGCATAGCGGAGAGGATTTTGACTGGATGTTAGATGTGGCGCCGGCAGTAAATTTTATGAAAGAAACAGATACCCAACTAGACCGCTCGAAGATAAATTTAATGCTCATGCATTACCCAATATCTGAAAACTACAAGCGTGAAGAAGAACACAGCCCGTCATATCCAACGGTCATGACGCTACTGCCCGATCAAGAGCCGATTATGAAGCTGGTATATGAAAGGGCTATGAAGCAGGGCGCTCAATTTATATTTTCAACATTTGCCAAAAAGCTACTTCGTGATAAAGATAGCGGCAAAATGCAAGGAGCGATAGCTCAAAAGCTAGACGGTTCATATATCAAGGTAAGTGCGAAGTCGGTTATTTTAGCTACGGGTGATTATATGAACGATAAAGAGATGGTCAAGACTTTCGTTCCTTGGGTTGCAAATTTCTTCTGTCCGTTTCCGAACAAAGATGCTAGAAACAACCCGACTAACACCGGCGACGGACATAAGATGGGCACATGGATCGGCGCAAAGATAGAAGACGGACCACACGCACCGGTCGCACATACTCTTGGCGGTCCGCTCGGCGTGGATGCGTTTTTACTCACAAATGCAAGGGGAGATCGCTTCGTAAATGAAGACATCAGCGGGCAGCAAGTCACCCAGCCGCTTTCTCGCCAACCGGGCGGCTTTGGCTGGCAGATATTTGACGCAAAATTCCCTGAACAAGTCGGCTTAATGGGCGTATCACACGGCAGCGTTAACCACTGTGTGGAACCAGAGGAAAATCCAAAGTTACCGGAGGACTGTCAGTGGGCTATTGGTCGCACGTCTTATATATCTGTAAAAGATCTTGAAGATATTCGTGGAGTGGTTAAGGCAAATAGCATAGACGAGCTAGCAAAGTCGCTATATCCAAAA
>JAJQAF010000130.1 GCA_021203945.1 Campylobacter sp. | reverse complement strand
TTTTTGAATGATCAGACTGGCTTCTTTGTCTATCTCGTCTATACTCTTTTTGAGCTCTGCAATAAGAACTTCACGCTCTTTTTCGTGCTCGCCGCTTTTTATCTCTTGCTCATAGGCGCTTTTAAACACGCTCACGCCCTGAAGCATACTCTCTTTAAAGGCTTGCATTGCATTTTCCTGCTCGGTTATAAGCCTTAATGAAAATTCTTTAAGACTTGTCTCAAGCGCTTTTAAACCTTGGTCAAATTTCGACATACTCTTTTCAAGCGTATTTGAGCGATCTTTAGAGATATCCTCCAGCTTATTGTATTGAGTTAATAAATTTAGCTCCATATCTTTAACGACCGTGCTAAATCCTGAAATAGCCTTCAAAATATCGGAGTGAATTTTTATAAATTCGTCTTGTTTGCCGGCGGTTTTGTTTAATAAATTTATACCTTGATCTAAGCCTATTTTAGCTTCGCCTATAATTTGTTTTTCCAAATTTTGAAGTTGCATATACGAGTTAAATTTTTGGTCTATCGTTTCATCAAGTTTGTTAAAAAATTCTTCATTACCGATCCGCGCAAAAATACTTCTGATATCCCCGAAATGGTTTGTAGCCGCACTCATATATCGTTGTTCCAGCTCGTCTTTTTGCCAAAAAAACTGCCTGCTGAGCTCTTTTTGATCGTTTGTAAATTTTTCAAATTTGCTCATACCTATTTTTTCAAAAAACATCCACCATAGCGCAAGAAAAATTCCGTAAATAGAAACATAAAACGCAGTTCCTACGCCGTTTAATAACACTCCTATCTCTTTTTCAAGCTCACCTGAAGTGCTTGAGCTAAAAGAAGGCATAGAAATGGCTATGCTTATAAAAGTTCCCAAAATTCCAAGCATTGGAAATACCGCAGCGCCTATGCTCGCTAGATTGTCGTTTCTAAAATCTCTTGTATAAATTTCTAAAAATTCGTCAAATTTAGCATTTGATTTCTTAACTCCTGAAATTTCAAGCAAATGCGAAACGATAAATTCTTTCAGACTTGCCTTAAAATCATCTATTCTGGATACGAATAGGCTATATGCGAGCTCCGCGCTATGTCTGGTAAAAAGAATAGCGGTAAACAAAATAATACTCATCATAACGACGGTATGAAGTTTCATTTGAAAATCTATAAAACCGAGATAAGAAAGTAAGGCTAAAACGTAGATCGCAAACGGAAAAAATATAATTTTAAAAAAGACAAAGACAGAACGACCGGCTTGGGTTTTGGGCAAAGCAAGGTCGCTAAAATCATTTTGATTTTGCATAGGTTAGTTCCTATTCATACAATTTAAATCCTCAAACGCCGTAAGTAGGCGTTTTACCATACTTTCCTCGCCGGCTCTGAGCCATTTTCGCGGATCGTAGTATTTTTTATTTGGTTTATCGTCGCTCTCGGGATTGCCGATTTGAGCTTGCAAATAAGCGCGATTTTTAGCCTCATATCCACGCACGCCGTCCCAAAACGCCCACTGTGTATCGGTGTCGATATTCATCTTGATAACTCCGTAACTAACGGCATCTTTAATATCTTTCAGCTCGCTACCGCTTCCGCCGTGAAATACGAAATTTACAGGCTTTTTAGATGATGTTTTAAATTTATCCGCGACATAAGCTTGAGAATTTTTTAAGATTTCAGGTCTTAAAACCACATTGCCGGGTTTATAAACGCCGTGAACGTTTCCGAAACTTGCCGCAATGCTAAATTTATCGCTTATTCTTCCAAGACGCTCATAAGCAAGCGCCACGTCTTCGGGCTGGGTGTAAAGCAGTGCGTTATCGACGCTCGTGTTATCCACGCCGTCTTCTTCGCCGCCCGTTACGCCAAGCTCTATTTCCAGACTTATGCCAAGCTCGCTAAGCTCTTTTAGATATTTTTCGCAAGTGCTTAAATTTTCATCCAAGCTTTCCTCGCTAAGGTCTAACATATGCGAGCTGAAAAGCGGTTTTGCATGCGCCCTTTTATATTCGTAGCTAAATTTGATCAACTCGTCGATCCAAGGTAAAAGCTTGCGTGCGGCATGATCGGTATGTAAAATTACCGGCACTCCGTAAGCCTGGGACAATAAATGCACATGTTGCGCTCCCGCAACCGCTCCTAAAACGGCGGCGTTATCGCAAGCTTTTCCTGCGTAAAATCCCGCACCTCCATTGCTAAACTGAATAATGACGGGCGAATTAGCTACTTTAGCCGCTTCTAAAACGGCATTTACCGAATCACTGCCCACGACATTCACCGCAGGAATAGCAAAGCCCTCTTCTTTGGCGTAAGCGTAAAGCCTATTTACGTCATCGCCGAACAAAACTCCGGCTTTTACAATATCCAAAACGCCCATCTTTTATCCTTTTATTTATACTCTATTTTTGCTTTAGAGCGAAGAGTATCGCTTTTTTGCCTTATGGTATTTTGAAATTTTTCCATTTTAACCGCTTGTTCAATTTGAGGTTTTGCCTCTTCAAAGCTAACGACGCCCGCAGGTTTTGAATCAGCTTTCAAAATAATATGGTATCCAAATTGAGAT
>JAJQAF010000006.1 GCA_021203945.1 Campylobacter sp. | reverse complement strand
CTTTTATTACCTGTCGGGCATTTGTCGAAACGTTTGTTTGAGCGCCTTGCGATTTGTCTGCGTTATCGCCGCAACCTGCGAAAAATAGGGCGGCAACTAAAAATACGAGTAATTTTTTCATATTTTCTCCTTTATTAATGATTTAAAATTTTGCTTAGAAATTCTTGTAAGCGCTTATTCGTAGTGGTTTTAAAGACGTTTTGAGGTGTATCGTCGACCGCGATTTTGCCTCCGTCCATAATAAATATACGATTTGCCACGTTTTTGGCAAAACCCATTTCGTGCGTAACTACCAGCATGGTTATTTTGCGCGACGCTACGTCTTTCATGATATCAAGCACTTCGCCTATCATCTCCGGATCAAGCGCCGACGTCGGTTCGTCAAATAAAATAATCTCAGGATTCATCGCAAGAGCTCGCGCGATGGCTATGCGCTGTTTTTGTCCGCCCGAAAGCTTATGAGGGAAGGCGTATTTTTTATCTAGCAAACCTACGCTATTTAGCAATTCATCGGCTTTAGCTTCGGCCTCGTTTTTGTTTAAAATTCCGGTTTTTATCGGAGACAAGATTAAATTCTCAAGCACGTTTTTGTTTGCAAATAGATTAAAATGCTGAAAAACCATGCTGATTTTTTGACGAATTTTATTTATATCGGCGTTTTTGCTTAATATATCTTCGCCGTCAATACTAATTTGCCCGCCATTTGGTTCTTCCAGGCGGTTTATGCAACGCAAAAACGTGCTTTTGCCGCCGCCGCTCGGACCGATTATCGCGATGATTTCGCCTTTGTCGATATTAACGCTAATATCGTTTAAAACTTGTAAATTTCCGTAATTTTTGCTTAAATTTTTAATCTCAATCATGTCGGTTTAACCTTTTTTCAAGAGCTTTTGTTAAAAACGACAAAATTTTAACGCTGATATAATAAACCACTCCCGCAAAGATGACCGGTTTTGGATTGTATAAAACCGCTTGAAAACTTTTACTTTGAAAAGTTATGTCCATAACGCTTATGTAGCCTACGACGGAGGTTTCTTTAAAAAGCGAGATAAACTCGTTTGCAAGGGCGGGTAAAATATTTTTAATAGCCTGCGGAAATATAATTTCGCGCATGGACGTAGAATAATTTAATCCCATCGCACGCGCCGCTTCCATCTGACCTTTATCGACGCTGTTTATGCCGCTACGAACGATTTCCGCGACGTAAGCCGAGCTGTTTAGTCCAAGGGCGATAACGGCGACGTAAAAGTTGTCGCTCCATGTAGCAAATATAACGACCGAAAATATAAGCAGCTGCAATATAATCGGAGTTCCGCGCAATATATCGATGTATTCGTCTATTACAAAACTTAAAATTTTAATATTTAAAAATTTCAAAAACGCCAGGAAAAAACCAAGCGCTATGCCGATAGAAATTCCTCCGAGCGTAAGTCCGAGCGTAATCCCGTAGCTTTTCAGATACGCTGCTCGTTGAATCTCGTTTAGTTCCGTCGGATAAAAATAATAAACGCCGAACGTTACGATGATAATGAAAAACAAAATTTTGAAAAATTTTTCGTTAAACAACTCTAACCTTTTAAATCGAAATAGCCTATAATAATATGAAAAATTTGATATTGTTTTGCTTAAATGTTATCAAAATCTTATGTAGAAACTATAAATTTGATTGTTATTTAAACAAATTTATAATAACATTTTAATTTTTATATTGCACGTAAAGGAAATTTATGAGTGCCGGCTCTTACGTCGCGATTGCGATTTATTTTGGGTTTTTACTATTTGTAGGACGCTATTTTTATAATAAAAACGCAAATATGGGCGAATACTTACTGGATAATCGCCGTTTAGGACCCGTCGTAACCGCATTGAGCGCGGGCGCTAGCGATATGAGCGGATGGATGCTGCTCGGCGTCCCCGGCGCGCTTTATGCGACCGGTATCGCTACGGCTTGGATGGCGATAGGGCTAACCGTGGGAGCATATTGCAACTATCTATTTTTAGCAAAACGTTTGCGCGTTTATACCGAGGTTGCAAGCGATAGTATAACGATACCCGATTTTTTAGAAAATCGCTTTAAAGATAGAACTAAAATTTTACGTATCGTCTCCGGGCTCGTTATTCTCGTATTTTTCCCGCTTTACGTTTCAAGCGGCATCATTGCGGGCGGCAAGAGCTTTGAGAGCGTTTTCGGATTGCCGTTTTGTTACGGCGCGATTTTTACTTTGGTGATAGTTGTTTTTTATACTTTTTTCGGCGGATTTCGCGCGGTTTGTATAACAGACGCGTTTCAAGGCGCACTTATGCTTTTTGTGCTTGTGGCGATTCCGGCGGTAGGATTTTTAAATTTAGACATTCCGAGCGATACGAATTTTTGGGGCGAAATAAACAGACTGAACCCAAATCACCTTAATATGTTTGCCGGGCAAAGTTTCTGGGGTATTTTGGGGCTTTTGGCATGGGGATTCGGGTATTTCGGACAGCCTCACATTATCGTGCGTTTTATGGCGATAAGAGATTCAAAAGAGTTAGCCCGGGCAAGGCGCATAGGTATAGGT
>JAJQAF010000168.1 GCA_021203945.1 Campylobacter sp. | reverse complement strand
TCATAGAGCTTTAAACGATGCCATAGCATCCGCCGAAATTTTTGCCATCAGTCTTTCTAGGCTGCCTTTTAGCGTTCAGAATAAGGAAGATCTTATAAAATTTAGCAAAACCGCTCCTAGTTTGAAACTAAAGCCGGAGCTAAATTTACAAAACGATAACGAATAAGCGGAGCGATTTTTAGCTCTCTTTTATAAGTTTTGTCGCGATTAAATCGGCTTTTGCCTTATCGTTATCTTTTTTGACGGATTTATAAATTTTGCCTATATAGCTTTCAAGTATGTCGTGGCTATTAATGATTTTTGAATCGTTTGCGCGAATAGCTTGTTTGTATTCGCCGTCGCTTCCTAACTCAAAAGCAAGATCGTTGTCGCTTAGCTGAAGTTCTAAAATTTCAAGCAGTCTTTCTTGCAATCTCGCATCGTATATCGGCGTCATCAGCTCCAAACGACGCTCTAAATTTCTAGGCATCCAATCGGCGCTTGAGATATAAATTTTAGGCTCGGCGTGTTTGAAATATAAAATTCTGGCATGCTCTAAGTATTTACCGACGATTGAACGAACTCTGATATTTTCGCTTTTACCTTTAATGCCAGGACGCAAACCGCATACGCCTCGCACGATTAGATCTATTTGCACGCCCGCATTTGACGCCAAACTAAGCTCTTGTATGACTTCCGTGTCGATAAGAGAGTTCATTTTCGCGATTATGCGTCCTTTGGCGCCTTTGCTTGCTTCAAATTTTATCTTTTCGATTATTTTTTCTTTTATCTGAAACGGCGACATACTAAGCGTTTTTAGGCGGCGGTTTTTATTGTAGCCCGAAAGTATATGAAAAAACGTCGTCGTATCGTTGCTAAATTCCTCTCGGCTCGTAAATAGGCTCACATCGGTATAAATTTTAGCCGAACTGCCGTTGTAGTTGCCGGTTCCAAAATGCATATAAAATTTTAGCTTATCGCCGATTTGTCTTATGACTTGCGAGACCTTTGCATGCACTTTAAAGCCCGTAATACCGTATATGACGTGTGCCCCGGCATCTTCTAGCGCCTTTGCCCAATGCAAATTATTTTCCTCGTCAAATCTAGCTTTTAATTCTACCATGACCGTTACTTGTTTGCCGTCGCTTGCGGCGTCTATGAGAGATTGAATGATAGGCGAGCTTTTATCCACTCGGTAAAGCGTCATGCGTATAGATATGACTTTCGGATCTTTGCCGGCTTCTTTTATAAATCCGACGACCGGATCAAAGCTCTCAAAAGGGTGCATTATAGCGATATCTTCTTTGTCGATAGCGTCAAATATCGAAATCCCCTCGCCGAACGGAGGTAACGTTTTGGGCGTATATAGCGGATTTGCAAGATGGCTAAAATCCTTATTTGAAGCGATTTGCCAAAGCGAACTTAGCGTAAGCGGAACGTTTGAGAAGTATATATCCTTATGGAAAATTTTCATATGAGAATTTAAAAACTCAAGAATGTCTTTGTCGGCGTCCTTTTCTATTTGCATACGGACAAAAGCGCCTTTTCTGCGTTATTTTAGCCCTTGTTCAAGTATCATCATAAAGTCGTCGGCTTCCTCTTCTTCTATGACTATATCGGCGTTTCTGGTGACTCTAAATGCGCATGAGCTGATTAGCTTATAGCCCGGAAAGATTTCCTCTGCATGACGATGAACGATAGTCTCGATAGGCACATAGACGTTTTCGCTAGGTTGCGTAAATCTCGGCAAAACGCGTGAAATGCGTATCATTCCGTATTTTAAAATTTCGGTATGTTCTATATCGGCAAGCTTTACCGCAAGCGAAAAACTAAGATTGTTTAGATGCGGAAAAGGGTGCGTGGCATCTACGGCGATAGGAACGATAACGGGCAATATATTCGAGAAAAAATATTCGTCGCATTTTGCCTTTAACTCGTCGCTTAGCTCATCGTAGTTTTTGATAAAAAGACCCTCTTTCGCAAGAGCGTTTTTAGTATCTTTATAGTGAGCTTCGACTACGTTTTGCTCTTCTTGCAGGTATTTTCTTATGTCACGGAGTTGATCTAGCGGGCTCATTCCGTCGTTTCCGCTGGTGACTACGCCTGCAGCGAAAAGCTGCTTTAATCCGGCGATACGAATCATATAAAATTCATCTAAATTCGTCGTATAAATCGCTAAAAATTTTAATTTTTCAAGCAACGGTATATCTTTGTCGCATTGAGCCAATACGCGTGAGTTAAAACGTAACCAACTTAGCTCGCGGTTTATGAAAAGACTTTGATTTTCACTCATATATTTCCTTTTATTTTGGCGGTATTTTATGATATTTAGAGTTATAAAATTCTTAGCAAGCGTATTTTTTGCAGTCTTTTTAAAAATCTGTTACAATAGCGCAAATAATTTAAAAAGGGGTGCGAAGTGTCCGATTATGTGATTTTGGTTGGAATTTTTCTTGCTTTTGTGGTTTTGTTTGCTATCCTTAAGAAAATATCATTTTAGTTTAAGACGTGATGCGCAAGCTTAAAACCTAAGTCTCAACTTAGCCCATCTCTGAACAAAATAGTTAAATTAACTAA
>JAJQAF010000215.1 GCA_021203945.1 Campylobacter sp. | reverse complement strand
AAGCGGTGATGATATGACTGCGGTTTGTAGTGCCGATGTGGCGATAGAATTTACAAGAAGTTTTATGGAAAATTTTGAAAAATTAAGTAAAGATTTTTTATCACGACTTAGCTCAAAAACAGATGAAAAATTACCGCCTAAGCTTACGATGTGTGCTGGTATCGCATTTTGCAATGAAAAATACCCATTTCACTACGCCGTAAATTTGGCAGAGGCACTTTGCGGTGTCGCCAAAAAGGACTCAAAAGGCAAATACAAAGACAAAAGCGTTGCACCTAGCTGCCTGATGTTTCACAATATCCAAAGCTCAAACTATCAAAATTGGGATAAATTTAAAAAAGACGAGCTAACGATAAGTAACGAACAAGGCGAAATTTACTGCGATTTCGGGCCTTATTATTTAGACCAAGACGGCGAGCCGCATATAGAAGATTTACTCAACCTAGCAAAGGCTTACAAAGCAGAAAATAGCCCGAAATCAAAGCTTAGGGAGTGGTTAAAAGAGCTTGGTATAAGCAGGCAATATGCGAATAATATGCTTGATAGAATAGTTGAAGTGATGAGAACGGGCGAGCGAGAGAAATTTGACGGTGTGTTAAAAGGACTTCACAGCGAGCTGGGAAATGCAAATTTAATCATTGAAAAAGATACGAAACACCTAACAAAAAATTCAAATTTAATCGCTGAAAACAACGAAAAAGAGAAAAAATATAAAACCCCGATTTATGATATTTTGCAAATTTTATCGGTTAGCGATGAAATACCTATACAAAAGGCGGATGATAACGACGGAGGTAAAAAATGACGATAGAATATGAGATCAAATTTTTTGATTATTGGCATATCAGTAGCGGGCTTAGCGGCGGTGCAGCACTTGATAGTTACGTCGTAAAAGATGAGCGTGGTTTGCCCTATGTGCCGGGCAAGACGATAAAGGGTCTAGCCAGAGAGATGGCTGAGCTGTTTGCGAGCGAGAGCGACGTGCAAAGCTGCTTCGGCAAGGGCGGAGCGACAAAAATAGACGACGAGGATACGACGCTAGGGCAGTGCCGTTTTACCAATGCCGTGATGAAAGGCGATGAAGCGGACGAAATCGTGGCAAATAACCTAACGCACAACCTTTTTAATATCATATCGGCTACTAAAATAGACGACGTAACGGGCACAGCAGCTGACGGCTCGTTAAGGGATATTGAAGTCGTCATACCTATAAACCTAATCGGTAGCGTAAAAAACGTCCCCGAAGAGTTTGGAAACGTCATACAAAATAGCCTAAAAATGATAAAACGAATGGGTCTAAACCGCAACCGCGGACTTGGACGATGCGAATTTGTGATAAAGGAGCAGCGATGAGAGAGCTTATTTTTGAAATTAAATTTAAAAGTGCGGTCGTCTTGCCTGCTACTTCAAACAATGAAGGAAAAGTGAGTGATCTTGACTTTATCCCCGGAAGCAATTTTTTAGGAATGGTCGCTAAAAAATACAGCGAATTTAGCGATCCGTTTAAAATTTTTCATAGCGGTAGCGTAAGATTTGGCGATGCGATGCCTTTTATTAAAGGTAAGAAATTTTACAAAATTCCACTTTCATATTTTCACGAAAAAGACGAAAAAAACGATGAAAATATGAAAATTTACAATCATCACTTTATAGGTGATTTCACAAGATTTAATCAACTAAAACAGATGAGAGAGGGCTTTATGAGTATGCAAAAGGACAAATTTATGCCCGAATATACCTACTCGCAAAAAAGTGCATACGATAAAGACAAAAGGCAAAGCAAAGAAGGCATGATGTATGGATACAACGCACTACAAGCGGGTAGCACGTGGATATTTAGCGTGAAAATAGATGATGACGTAAGCAGTGAGGATGAAAAACTGATAAAAGATACGCTATGTGAAAGCACAATGTTAGGCAAATCTAAAACCGCCGAATATGGCGAAGTGGAGATTGGATATATTAAACCTGACGACGTGAAAGAGCATAAACTCGGTAGCCAAGAGCCTAAATTTACTCCGGATTTCACATATCTTTATGCAAATTCTCGCCTTGCGCTTGTTGATGAAAACGGCAACGCAACGTATGAGCTAAGATACATAACGCCGGGGCTTAGCGATGAAAATGTCTGCTACGAAAAATGTCAGCTTAGATTTTCAAGTTTCACCCCATATAATGGTGCCAGAGCGACAAAAGACTATGAGCGAATTTGCATAAACAAAGGCAGTGTCATCGTGCTTAAAAACCTAACGGACGAGCAAAAAGAAGCGATAGAAAAGGGCGTTGGAGCTTATCTGTGCGAGGGTTTTGGCGAAGTTTTTATAAATCATCAAATTTTAAGCGGTGGCGATAATGATAATCCGCTAAATTTCAAAAAGCCACAAGATAATCAAGATAATCAAAATGACGACAATAAAGATCGCAGTTTAAAAAGCGATTTGGCGAAATTTCTCTTGCAAAAAGAGCAAAAAAGGCGCAAGGGGCTTGATATAGCAAAAGCGGTTAGCGATTTTATAGATAGTGAAGGCGCAGGCAAAAAGCTAAAAGGCATATCAAATTCTCA
>JAJQAF010000186.1 GCA_021203945.1 Campylobacter sp. | reverse complement strand
TCTCAGTGGGGTGCGATAAGAGCGATGTGTGTTCCTGACAACGACAAAGAAATTTTAGATTAAGTAGAAAAATTTATAAAAAACGGCGTGGCAGCAGAAAAATGGGAAGATGGCAAAGGTGAAATCCTTTTAGATAAGATAAAAGGGATAGACAACGAGAAAAGCAACTTCACACGGCTTGAATTTATTAAATTTTTATCAATGAGAATGCCTAGGAATGGAGATGAGAAATGAAACGACTTTTAGCACATATAATCATAAAAGCAAAGACGCCGCTAAAGGTAGGCAGCGGCGATAGCGATCTTTTCTACGACGCACCCGTGCAAAGGGATTTTAACGGCTTGCCGATGATACTTGGCACTTCGCTAGCGGGGATTTTAAGGGCTAAATTTAAAGGCGAAATCGCAAATGAAATTTTTGGCTCCGATAAAAACGAGTTTGGCTCAAGGCTCATCATCTCAAATGCCTTACTCGTTGATGAAAACGGCAAGGTTTGCGAAGAGCTGCTTTTAGAGAGCAAAAAGAGTGAATTTATAAAAATTTTTGACCGCCTCCCGATTAGAGAGCATACGGCGATAGACGAAAAGGGTGCGACGAAGCAGGGCAGTAAATTTGACGAAGAGGTCGTATATAAGGGGACTATGTTTAAATTTAGCATTGAGTTTTTAGCACAAAATGACGATGACGAACTAAAATTTCAAGACGTTTTAAACACCCTGTCTGATCCCACTTTAAGGCTTGGCGGCGGCAGCTCAAAAGGTTTTGGCTCTTTTGACGTAGAAAGTATAAAAACCGCCGAAGTTGATTTGAAAGAGTATTCAAGTAGCTTAAATTACGATGTAAATTGGAAAAAGCATAAGTTAAATTTAGCCGATAAAAGCGACTTTATAAAATACGAGCTTAGACTAACGCCCGATGACTTTTTTGTCTTTGGAAGCGGTTTTGGCGACAATGATGTCGATCAAATACCTGTTTTTGAAAAAGTTGTTGATTATAATAAACGGGCTTTAAGCGATGAGCAAATTTTAATCCCCGCAAGTAGCATAAAGGGTGCATTAGCACATAGGACGGAGTTTCATGACTACAAATTTATGCTTGATAGCGGGAGCGACGAGTATAAAGAAACAGGCGATGAAAATGCGGCGGTGAGAGAGATTTTTGGTTACAAAAAAGATAAAAACGATAACGACGGCAGAAAAGGCAAAATTTTAATAAGTGATTGCTTTAAAAATTTTGATAACAACACCAAAGTTTTTGAGCACGTTAGCATTGACCGCTTTACCGGCGGTGCGATAGACGGGGCTTTGTTTCAAGAAAAAACGCTCGCGACAAAAGAGCAATTTGATATTGAAATTTTAATCAAAAACGACGCCAAAGAAAACGAGCTTTGTGCGTTTGAAAAAGCCTTACTTGACGTCTCCGATGGACTTTTACCGCTTGGCGGTGCGACGACAAAAGGGCATGGCTTTTTTAACGGCGAAGTTAGAAAAAACGACAAGAATTTGGAGCGTAAAAATGCGTAAAACCAAAGATGAAATTTTAGAATATGTTTCACAGCTAAAAGGCTATGAGGGCTACATCCAGTTTATGG
Organism: Campylobacter sp.; assembly: GCA_021203945.1. Taxonomy (GTDB): domain Bacteria; phylum Campylobacterota; class Campylobacteria; order Campylobacterales; family Campylobacteraceae; genus Campylobacter_A. The sequence goes on along the minus strand of JAJQAF010000186.1, from coordinate 977 downwards.
GTAAAAAGATTGATGAAAATGACGTTTTTGCAGGCGAAAATATAGATATAAACGATAAAAGCGGCTATATTTACGAAGCGCACTTTTTTAACAAAACAGAAAAGAAAAGCATATCTATCCGCCAAATAAATGACGCTTGGTTTGTTGATGAAACACAGCTTAGTGATTTGTCAAAAGATACTTGCGAATTTTATTGCAAGCCTATTAATGGCAAGCATAAGATAAAAATGGCTCAAATTTGGCAAACCGAAAAGATGAATATCGGCAAAGTACAAGACGATAAGCCGTGCGAAAGCTTAGATGTTTTAAAGCTTAAAAAGATCGTTTTTGCAGGCTTTATAGATGATGAAAAGGATGGCAAATGATAACCGCACCGTATAATTTTGTTCCTCTAAATGAGAAAGTTTTTTATCCTTCTTGGGCTGATGAGGTCAGCCACGACGTGCCGCTTAAAGACGGACAAAGCGGCGTTATAGAGCTTGAAATAACGGCAAAAAGCCCTATTTTTATAAAAAACGGCAAAGCCAAAGATGAAAAGAACGAAGAGAAAAAAGATTGTAACGAATTTTGCCACTTCTTAAATAAAAATGGCGAAAAAGAATACTATATCCCGGCAAGTAGCATAAAAGGAATGCTTAGAAACGTACTTGAGATAATGAGTTTTTCTAAAATTCGTATGGATGAAAATAGACACAAGAAACATCTAAGCGTTAGAGATATGACAAATAAAATTCTAGCTCCAACTGCAAAAAATTGTGGTTTTTTAGTAAAAAACGGCGATAAAATTTTTCTTAAAAAGTGTGAGTTTAAAAAAATAAGCCATAAAGAATTAAATAGTCCTAAGCTAAAAGATATTCCTACTGCGGAGCAAAAATACAAAGAATTTTTACATTTGCTCAAGCAAAAAACAGGACTTGTTTTTACAGGAAGTATAGATAACAAGAAAAAAGAATTTTTATTTACAGAAACCAATAAAA
>JAJQAF010000004.1 GCA_021203945.1 Campylobacter sp. | reverse complement strand
TTGAATAAAATAATCAAATTATAATAGTAACAAAAATTGCCTAGCATTCTTGCTAATTTAACCTTTGTTATTTAATTTGTGAAATTTTAGGCATTGTAACCCCAAATCATTTAAAAATATATTAAAATTTACATCCTCCATAGTATGAGTAGTGCCGTCTTTGTTACTATCAAATTCATTTCTTAAAGCTAAACGGTTATATTGCTATTATGGAGTAAGATTATCTAAACAAGAAAGAAAAAGAAACGTAGTCTAAAAATGTAAAAAAAAAAGGGGGGGGGGAGCGGCATTAATTGCCGCTCACTCCGCTCATTACTAGATTCATAAGCTCGTTGTTATTTCTCATAACGTCGTTATTTATGCTAGCCATTCCGTTGTCAGCGCCAAAGGCATTGACATCCTCTATGATCTTATTTATCTGATCGTTTGTAATGAAATTCGCGCCGGTATCAATTGAGACTAAATTATCGGCATTTTGAGAGCCGATGAGCAAATCGTCTGTATTTTGCAATCCACCGAACAACTCATCTAAATTCTTCTGTATATTCTCAGCGCTATCTCTTATAGCATAAGTTACATCTACGCCTTTGTCTTTTAGTTGTTTGAATTCGTCTATGTTGACAAATAAGCTATCTCCGTAAGAATAAGAACCTTTTACGGTAAATTTATCCACTAAACCGCTTAAGGCTATATCTTTATCCATTACGCCGATATCTTTAATGTTTATCGTATCGTCTAAGGTAAGAGTTGAGGATAATTTCTTAAATAGCTCCTTACTCATTGTTAGTTCGCCGTTATCGGTTGCGTCTATGGATTTGATCTTGCGTGAATAATCCCAACTTGAGTATTGAAGATCGCTTAATAGCTCGTTTATATCCTCCGCATTACCGTTTATGGCTACGGCTTTATCTTCAAATTTTAAGGAATTCTTAGAAAGAACGTCTTTGGCTTTATCCGCAGAAAGAGTGGCGTCGGTAAATTTATTTCTAAATTTAGAGATATTTTGAGTGCCGATAGCGTCTAAGATATCGTCGTCTAACGGAGTATCGGAATTTAAAGTTATGGCGTTATTTGCTATCTTAGATAAAACGTCTTTAAGCTCTTTAACATCGCTCATATTTAAAGTGGCTTTTCTGATTATGCCGTCTTTAAATTTAACGGCTACGTCTTTTATGGATTTTAACGTATCGCTATCAAAGTTAGTCTGCTCTATGTCGCTTATGCTGTTATCGCCGAGTTTATCTATAAGACCTTGTTTAAATTCTTTTAAAGACTCTATTTTTAAAGGAATCTTAGTATAAGAGTTGCCTACTTTGCCGTAGCCCTCTATCTTGGAGATATAAGGTTCGTCGTTGTCGTTATTAATATCAAAGGTATATTTGATATCCTTATACTCTACGATATCTAAATAACCGATATATTTCTTATCAAATTCTCCGTTTAGGAATTTATCTTTAGTGATAATGTCTTGACCGATTATGCTGATGTCTAAATTTATATCGCTAAAGCTGGCGCCCGGGTGTGATTTAAAGATAAGATTATCGGCTTTGTTTTCGCTATTTCCTATTTGAATCTCGCTAATCAATCCGCCGGTTCTAAATTTATACGTAGTATCGCCGTCTATTAAAACGTCTCCGTCTTTAATATTGCCTTTGATACTTTCTAGAGTCAGATCGCCTGCTTGATCTAAATTTAGAGATCTTATCAAATAGTTATCGTGAGCGATTTTAAGGATTTTACCGTCTGTAAATTTAATGGCTTTGATATTTAGATTCGCTTCAGGATCAAGCTTTTGCAATCCTTTGGCGTCTGCGAATATATTGCCGTCTTTATCTTTATACAGATCGCTAAATCCGTTACCTATTTTAACTACTGCCTTATCCTCTCCGAATAGTTGCAAATAGCCCTCGCCGTCTTTACTTATCGCAGTAAGTCCGTCGGCTATAGGATTTACTATGGCTTTTAAGTTATCAAACTTCAGTTTATCGCCGCTTGCGATATCGGATAGGCTTATGCCTTTAAAGATGATGAGTTTATCTTTAGCATAGTCGTATGTGTTATTGTCGTCGCCCGAAATATATAGATAAGTGTCGTTTCCTCTTTCAAAGAATACGTTTCTTCTTTCGTCGGTAAAGTATCCGTCGTATCCGTCTTTAAAAGGTTCTTGAGGATCTATCTTTATAGCTTCCAAAGAGCCTATGAATTTAATGGCTTCATCGTTATTGATACCCTCTATCTTGTGATGTCCCGCTTCTAGTCCGTTTAAGTCTATCTCGTAAATAGAGCCCAAAGAATTGGATAGTTTAAAGATATGATTTTCGGTATTTATATGAGATAGTTCTTCTTCAGTCCAAGTAACGTTAGTTCTGGTATAAGGGTCTATAAGTTTATCATCGCTATCAAATTTACCTTTTATAATGTCAAATTGCTCTTTGCTAAGTTTGGTAAGATCAACTACATCGTCGGTGCTGTTTATACCGCCGTCTTTAAATTTATCAAGATTTGCAAGCAATTCATCTAAATTCTTCTGTATATTCTCAGCGCTATCTCTTATAGCATAAGTTACAT
>JAJQAF010000259.1 GCA_021203945.1 Campylobacter sp. | reverse complement strand
AAACTTGGGATTGCTTTGATTATCGTAGGCGTCGTCGTAATGAATGTGTTTCTCTGGTGATTGGGCGTCGCTTTCCTTGCCTGTGATTTTGGCAAGCGCGATTATGTTTTTTACGTCGTTATCTTTAGTTTCTTGCGCGAAATTTTCGGCATTTTTGGCGGGAGTGCTTGCAAGCTCAAGCCCGGTAAAATTTTCGCCTTGCTTGCTTGGCTTTGGCTCTTGCGTGCTAGCACCTGACGGCTTTGCTTGCTCTTTTTCAAATTTCGCCGTCTTTGCGTTCGGGTCTGCTCCCTGCCAAACCGCGCTTAGCTCGGTTACGGTTCCTTCATAAATTTGATAATGCTCCAAGCCGTCTATTTTGTCAAGCTGTTTTATCTTATAATCGCCAAATCCGACGCTTACGCTATCGCTAAAGCCGGCTTTATAACGTGCGAAAGCTTCGCGGCTTGCCTCTACTTCGTCGTTAAATTTAACGATAACCTTTAAATCTCCGTTTTCATTTTTACAAGCTTCAATCTTGCCGATAGCGTTTTCAAAACTTACTTCATGGTCTAAATATAGCGTTTTAGCATCAAATTTAACGCCGCTTGTATCCACGCTTAAATAATATTCATCGCCGAAAAATGAGCTTCGTTTATGCATGTTATTTTTGCTAAGCGCGATAAAACTTATGGTTTTTTCTGCTTCGTTTATCGGGCTTTTATCGTCTAATTTTGCGCTAAAGCGTCCTAAATTTTCTTTTTTGATGTCAATTGCCATCTATCTCTCCTTTTATGATTTTTATATCTCTTAGTTTGGTTACTATCTCTTTTTCTTTGTCCAATTCGTCCATAAACGCATCAACTTCAATGCCTTTTTCTCTTAAAACCTCGCTTATGGTTTTAAACCCGCAAGCGATTGCGATTTTATTCGCCGTTACTTCCTTAACGGGGTCTATATACTCCCAGCCTTGCGACTTAAAGATAAAATGAGATAAAATTTCGCCGTATTGCGCGGGCGTTATTTTTCGGCTTAGAAGTTCGCAAGTTAGCCACTCTTTAAAGATAACGTCGTGAAATTTTCTTTTAATGAAATTTTGCAATCGTTTAAAATGGCGGCGTTCGGCAATCGTGCCGTGTCTTATGGAGCTATAATTTACATCTTTTAAATCGCCCGTGTAAGTGGCGTAACTAATGCCTAAACTTCGTGCCACGTCTCTATCCGTGCTTTTTAAAAAATATTCCATATTCGTCGGATTGTGCGGGTCGACAAAATGCGGAGTGATGTCGTCGTCTAAAAATTCAAAGGTTCCCGTTTGTAAGCTTTGCGGGATATTTATATCCTTTTGCACGAATTCGCCGCTATCGTTAAATTCCGCGTCGCCTAAAACCTCAACGTTATTTTTACGCGTTAAAAAGCCCGTTATTTCGCTTGATAACCTTGCGCGGTCAAGCTCTGACTTTTTTAATTTATCCTTGCTATGCGTATCGAATATCGCGCTTGCCATCTCGCTTACGCCGCGTTTTTGTTTGGCTAGTTTGGGTCTTTTGATGTGGATTATATCGTTTGCGCTAATTACGGCGTATTTGCCGTCTTTTAGCTTTCTATAGTAATTTTTCGGCGTGATTTCGTCGGGATAAAATTCAATTCCGTAATAAATATATCTGTTTTCGTCGTTTAGCTCGTTGTCTATATCCTCGGCGTCTATTAATTCGATTTTTAGCCGCTCGCCCTTGTGCAGCATTATAAAAGCTTCGCCGTCGCGGTAAAGTGCGGTTAAAATCATCTCTTCGTAGTCTTCAAAATCAAAGATGTCGTATTTGCAGCACTGTTTTTCCCACTCGAAAAAGGCGTTTTGAATTGATACGTTTAACGCTTTATTTTTCGTCGTTACGTCTAAAATAAATCCTTGCTCGCCGTAAATTTCGCTATTTAGCGTTTCAAAAAATCCCGCCGTTAAAGATACCGCCGTGCTGACGCTTCGCGCTTGCGCTCTTAGCCTTGCGCTTACCTTGTCAAGCTCCTTGTTTTTAAGAAGTTGCATTATCTCATAAGAGTTGATTAGGTTCGGCTCTAAGCTGGGAAATTTAAAAAAGTTGATTTTTTGCTTCGGCATTTGCTTTAGGTTTTGCTTTGCTTGTGCCTTTTGCTTATTTTTTTTAGCCATTTAGTATCTATCTCCGAAAATATAGCTTTTGCGCGTTTGGTTTGCGCTCTTGCGTGCGTCGTTTATAGTTAGCGCTTTTATCTTTCTTAGCTCGGTTATAAGTTCAAGTGGGCTGCGCTTTTCCACTTTTACGCTATCAATCCAGTATTCTTTTATCTCTATGCCGTTGCTTAGATTACTTAATACGTCATCTATTGCGTTTTCAATTAACGCTAATTTCTCTTTTGTCGTCATGGCGGTATTTTATGAAATTTAAATGCGGATTTTTACAGGGGATTTAAAATTTAAAACGGATAATTTTAGTATATTGTAAGTATAACGTAATTATAATATACTAAAAATGATAATAAATGAATACAACTATTACCTTTAAAATAGATAAGGATTTAATAAGCGATTTTAGCGCTTTAGTTAAAGATTTCGG
>JAJQAF010000020.1 GCA_021203945.1 Campylobacter sp. | reverse complement strand
TACTCTCGCTTAATTTATCGTTATAGTATCGTCGCCCGCTTTAGCCTCTATTGTTCCGAAAACATCAGAGTCTCTTACGTTGATATTATCGTTGCCGTCGCCGCCGTTTATATTTTCTCTTACGGTCGAGCCGTCTTTAATAGTTATATTGTTTGCGCCGATGTCGTTTTCTATACTACGTAAGCTAGAATTTGAAATGACTATTTCATCGTTACCGCTACCGCCGTTTACGTTGTAAGATACGGATGAGTTTGTAACGCTTATCTTATCGTCGCCCGCTTCACCGTCTATACCGGCTATTTGAGTCACGTCTTTTACGTCGATAGTGTCGTTATCCTCACCGCCGTATATAGTGCCGCTTACTTTAGCATTATGTATAGTGATAACGTCTTCACCCGAATCGCCGTATATATTGCCCGTTATAGTCGCGTTTGCGCTAGTTGAAGTTATAGTATCATTCCCCGCACCGCCGCGTATAGTTCCGGCTTGCGCACTATCATTAATGTTTATAGTATCGTTACCGCCTTCTCCAACGATAGAGGTTACCTTAGCCGTGCCGTTTAAATTTATATTATCGTTGCCGTCGCCGCCTTTAACATACGTCGCACTTGCGCTATCTACCGTAATCGTATCGTCTCCGTCCTTGCCGTCTATCGAAACAACGCCGGCCTTGTCGGCTACGGTAATATCGTCTTTGCCGCCGCCTCCGTTTATATAAGTAACTTTTGTGCCGTCGCCGGTTATCAAGACTTCGTTTTCACCGTCACCCGTATCTACGTTCATGACCGTTGAACCGCCTAAAACAGTGATAGCGTCGCTATCTTCGCCGCCTTTAACATAACGTCCTACCGTAGAATTATCTATCGTTATTTCATCTGCGCCCTTATCGCCCGTTACGTCCGTATTTATAGTAGAATTTTTAACCGATATGTTATCGTCGCCGTCATCACCCCTAACGATACCTTGAACTTGAGAGTTATTAATATTTACGGTATCGTTACCTTCGCCGGCCTCTATATTTCTAACTACCTTTGAATTGCTTTCTACGGTTAAGGTATCGTTACCTTGATCGCCGTATAGATTGTCGGTAACGGCGGAAGAATTTTGCAACCTTATATTATCGTCGCCTTTACCACCGTATATTCTAGTCGCAGTTGCGTTATTTAACGTTATCTCGTCGTTGCCGTCTCTACTTGCTATCCATCTTACTTCTGAATTTTCTACCGTTATATTATCTACGCCGCTGCCGCCGAATATATTACCTTGGTCTTCGTCTAACGTCGTCATTGTAGAATTTTTAAACATTATATTGTGCGTGCCGTTACCCTCGTCCAGGATGTCCGCGCCGAGCGTTGAATTTTCGACAGTTATGGTATTATCGCCGCTTGTCGATCTTATATAGCCCTCAACGGTAGAATTTTGCGTAACGTTAAGAATATCTTGTTTGCCGTCGGCGTCGCCTACGCTGCTAGTGCCGAGATTTACGTCGCCTTTTACGGTAGAGTCGATAATGTCTATCTTATCGTTGCCCGCACCGCTTTTAACCGATCCTAATATTTCACTATTCGAGATTGTGATGGTATCGTCGCCTTCGCCGTTACCTTGGCTATTTCCGCCCAATACGCTACCTTCTATGGTAGAATTTGATATATTTATAGTATCGTTTCCGGCGTAATAGCCGCCTTCTACGTTTCCTTTTACGGTAGAATTTTCGACAAATATATTATCGGTATCGTCGCCTCCGGCTTCGCCTTCGCCGCCTGAAATTCTACCGTTTACAGTAGCGTTATCTAAAATTTTGATCGTATCGTTGTTTTCGTTTCCTTGAATTTGACCGGTTACAGTCGTGCCGTCGCCTGTTATAACGATAGTATCGTCGCCCCATCTGCCGACTATATCGCCTACGGTCGCCTTGTCGCTAACCGTTATCGTATCGTCGCCGTGTCTGCCGTTTATTACGGATACGTTCGTATCTTGACCCGTAACCGTTATATCGTCGTTACCGCCGTCGGCTTGTATTCGAGTTGCCGAAGCGCCTTTTTCCACTTTTACAACGTCATCGCCCTCGCCTGCGCCTATAGCATTTACATAAGTTCCCGCACCGGTTACGGTAATAGTATCCGCTCCCGCGTTAGGTTCGAGAGCAGGTGTACTTTGATCGTGAGTTTGGGTATCGCCCAAAAGCCAACCCGTAACTTTAGCGCCGCTTTCAACGGATATCGTATCGGCTCCGTCGTTACCGCCTACAGTTCTAACCGTAGCGCCGTCGCTTATTTTAATATTATCGTCGCCGGAGTTGCCCGCTACTAATCTTACATTGGTATTCGCGCCCGATATTTCTATCGTATCGTCGCCGTTACCGCCTCTTACCGCGGCATTAGAAGCATCTACGCCGTCTTTTACATAAATTTTATCGTCTCCGTCACCGCCTGAGATACTACTATATACTTTAGTTCCGTTACCCGCAACCGTTATAGTATCATCACCGTCGCCTCCGTAAATACTGTTTTGTCTCTCGGTGCCGTTGCCGCTTACGTTTATCGTTTCGTCGCCGTCGCCGCTATTGATATTATTTTCTATTACGGCTCCGTTTTTAACG
>JAJQAF010000246.1 GCA_021203945.1 Campylobacter sp. | reverse complement strand
AAAAAATTTATCAAAGCAAAAAACGGCATTGTTTTAGCGAGCGGCGGCTTTAGCAACGATAAATTCTTTAGGCAATTGCAAAACCCGGCTATCGAGCCTACTATCGATAGCACAAATCATCTCGGCGCTACGGCTGGAGCTATGATAGAAGCGTTTAAAATCGGGGCTTTACCCGTTCTTACAGGTTGGATTTTATATAGCCACTCAAAAAGTCCCGACGAAAAAGGAAACGGCGTATCCACGGCATTTGCTGGTGCCAGTCTTACTTACGGCATGAGCGTAAATCCAAAGACGGGCAAACGTTACGTCAATGAGCTTACGGTTAGAAGACTTATAAACGAAGCGATGTTTAACGTCATCGGCAAGGACGCCAACTATCCTATACATGTTGCCGATTCGCAAGCGGTAGGTATGATGAAAGCGGGAGCGCTTGAAAAATCTCTTCAAGCCGGAATCGTTAAAAAATTCGATACCCTTGAAGAGCTTGCAAAGGCTTATAATATCAATGCGGACGAGTTTTTAAAAGAGGTAAAAAGATATAACGGCTTTGTAGCAAGCGGCAAGGATGAGGACTTTGACAAACCCATGAAAGCTACCGAAAAAATATCAATCGCAAAGGCTCCGTTTTACGCAATGAGAGGAACGCCAAAACTGCATAGCACTATGGGCGGGGTTAAAATCAACGCCAAATCGCAAGTTTTGGGCTATGACGGTAAGCCGATCGCGGGACTTTACGCTGCGGGCGAAGTTACGGGAGGCGTTTACGGCACGAGCCGTTTAGGAAATATCGGCACGCTAAGCTGTCTAGCTTTCGGCATGATAGCAGGGGAGAATATCTAAAAGTAACGGGAGTTAAATTTTGTTTAATCTAACTCCCGATTTTTATTGTTCAAGTACTTTTGGGAAGGGTTAAATTTAGAATTAAATCTATTTTTGACCCGATACCTATCTTTGAAAATTAAAATTTTAAGCAAACCGCGGTTTAGATTTAACTTTGTCGTATCGCTAATCCGCACCTCATTTACAATCATCACAAATAGCGGTAAATCGTAAGGCTAAATTTAATTTTGCGAAAATCGCAGTAAGTAACGAAGTAAAAAAGTTAAATACTCCGCGACGTAAAAGCATTGTTTTACTTATCAAAATTATCGTCGCTTGGGCTACTAATCGCCTATTTTATGCGATTAAACGTTAAGCTTGATTAAATTTAAAACCGCGGTGCTTTGTTACAATAGAGCCATGTTAAATTTAACAACCTTATTGACATTGCATCATTAAAATTTAGCTACTTATTTATCGGCTCCACGCCCACTTTAGTTCCACGTTTGCCGCAAACTTTACGAACTATTATTCGCATTAAATTTAGCTTGCCCGTCAAAATTAAAAACAAACAAAAAAGCAGTTTTTCCCGTCTTTATACTCGTATTTTAGGGTATATCCGTGCTTATTAAAAATTTGATTTGATATATACAAGCCAAGTCCTAATCCCGAATTGGCAAGCTGTGTTTTTCTGTTGAACGCTCTATTGAAATTTAATCTTTCATCGTCGATTTTTTCGCCCGTGCTGGCGATACTTAGGCGGTCTGCTAAAATGCTCACGATAACCGCGTCTTTAGAGTATTTTAATGCGTTATCTAATAAATTTTTAATTGCCGTTGAAAATAGCTCAAAATCAGCGTTTATTACGGGAGTTTGCTTTTGCGAGTTGATTTTGATGCGATCCGTATTTTTGATGAAAAGCAGGTCTAAGGCGTGGTCAATAATATCTATTATTCGGTATTCGTTTATGTTTAAAATCCACTCATTTGAGCCGAATTTTTCAAGCTTTACTATCTCGGATAAAATAATCTCCTGTCTTGTAAAAATTTGCTTTAAGGGTTCTTTAAACTCATCGTCTTTGATAATGCCGGCGATGATTTTGCCTTTCATAACGGGCGTTCTAAGCTCATGCAAAATATTGCGTAAAAATAGCTCTCTAGCCTCTTTTATGCTGTTAATCTTTTGCATGGTCAGGTTAAATTCGTCCGCGATTTCGCCCAGCTCGTCATTGCTCTTTATGCCGACTTGTCTTTTGTTGCCCGCTCCTACGGCTCTTATTTGTTTTTTAAGCTTTCTAAGCCCTAAAAGTTTTCGTATCAAAACGATGAAAAAGGCTATCGTTGCGGCGTTTATCGTGCTTACTAGAGTCCAAAAATGCCCCATGGAAAGCTCTTTTGTATTCTCAAGCGCCGCGATATGTTTTACGCTCATAGTTTCGTCGTAATCCCCGCTTTCCACTCCCGCCGTAAAAAGCAACCTGAATATGGATTTTTGCGACGTCGTAATCTCGCGCGGCACGAAAAACAGCCTATTTTGATAGCGAATCATATCGCAGTAAGAATCTTGCAAAATGACTGCGCCGCCGCTTCTTATCTCGTCGTTTGAAAATCGGCTGTATCTTAGCCCGATCTCTTCTAAGGATTCATGCGTATCTTCGCCGCCTTCGGCTCTTATACGCATACCAAGCATAAATCTTTGAAAGGTAAAATACTCCAGATCCCTTAAATTTTGCCTGTATTCAACTCCTGTATCTTATACACAACT
>JAJQAF010000054.1 GCA_021203945.1 Campylobacter sp. | reverse complement strand
GGCTTCAAGAGTCGAAAATTTCGTGTTATAGGTTTGTTTAATCTTAGCATAAGACGCCATTTGCGAGCGATTTTCACGATTTAAATTCTTATACTCTTTGATATTCGGAACTATAAAGCCAAAAATCATAATGAGGCAAACGACGATAAAAATAAAAATATATAACAAAAGTTTGACGACGTCGATCTTTTCTAGGCTTGTATCTATTCTACTCATTGTAGCCTTCCGAGTTATCTATCTTGTTTGTGCTGATAAAGCCGTACCAGCCGTTTTTAGTCTGATAAAAGCTTGTATTCGAGGTCGTAAAAATAGACCTTAACGGCGAGGCTAAGAGTTGGTTAAAGACGTCTTTCGTCGGCGTTATACCGCGAATAATAAGGGAGTTTTTATCCATAAATACCTCTTCAAGCGTTATGCTGTCGGGTACTAGATCGAAAAGATTATGTAAGCTTTGTTTTAGAATGGAGTTTGAAGTATAAATATCCATTGCGGAATCTATCTGCACCGAAAGCTTTGATATTAGCTCGTCCGTTTGAATGCTTCTTTGGTCTAAATTTTGTTGTTCTACGGCTAGTTTTCGGGTATTTTGCACAATAGAATAGTTTTTGTAGGTTATAAAAAAATTAATCACCAAAAGCATTGCGAAAATAAAGCCTATAAGCAATATCCAAAGCTTGCTAAATATACTTAACAGGGGTCTTGGTTCCGGGCTAACGAAGCTAAAAGTCATAGCAAAATCTCTTTTTGCATAAGTTCATTCATAATTTCTAAGGTATTTATCGGATAAACCGATGTTTCAACGAAGAGTTCGGATTGCAAATACTGAACGAATGTAGCACTAGTTTTTGTATTTTCAAAAATAACTACTTGCTCGATAAAATCGCTTTCGTATATAGGATTGTTATAAAATTCCTTAATCGCGGCGGTAATATAGCTAAACATATTCATATCTCGTCCAAAGACTGCAACCGATTTTTCTACGTTTGTTGAAGTTGGCATATTGAGCTCATAATTTAGATCCTCAAATTCTTTTAATTTATCAACGTCTAATATATCGTCTAAGCTTTTAAGATCGTCCAGTAAGCCCGCTTCCTCTTCTTCTTTGATGATTAGATTATCTATGTCGGTTATATCTTCTTCTTTAAATACTTGCTCCGATATATCGGTATTTTCGCCGTCTTCTATCTTAAGAAACGTCGATAGTTTCATTTTTTTATTTTTAAATATAGAAAGCGCGAAAGAATCGGAATGGATATAAAGATATAGCGTAGTTTTTGGCGAAATTCCACGCTTTAAAAGCTCAAAAAACATAATCGAAATAGGAGAATATATAAGATCTACGCTACCGTCTCCAAAGGTATCTCTAACTTTTTTTATAGCTAAAAGATCGGCATATATGCTCCAACTGTCTTGCATTTTTAGGCTTGTTAGACCGTATGAGCTGATATGAAATTTTTTATATTCTTCTTCTCTGACAGTTGGAACCGCGCCTTGCGAATCTTCGTTGAAAAACATTGAAATATACACGTTAAAATACGTTTTTTCCTGAAGCTTTATGTAGTCGATAACTTTTCTATCCACGTTTTGCGGATCTATATCGGTAAATTTAGCATTAATAGTTTTTATTACTTTACCGTTTCTAAATACACGCCCGTAAAATAGGCACTCCGTTCCTTCTATAACGGCGCTTAAAAATAAATTAGAAAAGAGGCGACGAATAGAAAACGACATGATTCTCCTAAATTTTAATACGTATTTTCGTAATATTACCCAAAAAACGCATTAAAAAAAATTAAAAGAGTTCATTTTTCAGTTTTATGAAATTTTCTCTCATATTTTGCGCTTCGTTTTTTAGGCTTTTGGCTATTAGCGGGCTATTTTTTAGCTGCTCGTATCCGTTTATCATTATTTCGCACATCAATTTTATGCGTTCTTTATCGGCGTTTGTGACTTCTTTTTGACTAATTTTCTTTATCTTTTCTAGAAAATTTTCGCCGTCTTTAACGTATGCTGAAAATTTCAGAGCGATTTTGCTTTGATTTACGAGAGTGCTTGCCATTTTATTGTATGAATCAAGCTCTAAAGCCTTTTTGCTAAGCTCAAAAGATCTATCGAAATTTCCTATTTCATAATAAAATTTTGCTTTAAAAGAGAGTTGATAAGAGCCGTCGGTTTCAAAGAATAGCCAGCTCGCAATGATAATCAAAATCGGCAAAAATACGGCTAATAATTTAGCTTTCACGGTCGCTCTTTTTACAATTTCTTTTCGGTTTGTCGATTATAGTGGGATTTTTATCCTCATTTTTTGCCCACCAAGTTTTTAGATTTATCACAAAATCGCGCCTGTTTTCGTCTATGCTTTTGCCGCCGTCTTGCTCTGATGCTTCCCAAAGCTTGGTTTGTATTTTTTCTTTTGCCTCTTCAAGACCGAGTGCAGCGACTTTAAAAGGATGAGAAAGGCTAAAATTTATGGTCGAAAACGGCTTTCGTCAGATCATTTTGTCCCAGCTTTTAAATTCCCAAAACGAGCTTGCCTCATAATTTAGGACGTAAATTTCGCTATCGGTTTTTAGCGCTACGATGACCGCACCGTCGGCTACGCTATGTCTTGGACCTCGCGGACCGTCGGGG
>JAJQAF010000030.1 GCA_021203945.1 Campylobacter sp. | reverse complement strand
AATGTTATAGAAAGCGTCCATGGCAATCAGAAAGAGGCTGCCGAGATCCTAAATTTAGATGAAACAATCTTAAATGAAAAGATAAAACAATACAACTTAAAGGAGTTTAAATGAGAAAATTTAACGTTGCCGTAGTCGGTGCGACGGGTGCCGTAGGCGAGGAAATTTTTAATGTCTTGGCGGAAGTAGATTTTCCCGTAGGTGAAATTTTACCGCTTGCAAGTAGCAAAAGTGCCGGTAGCGAGATAGAATTTAACGGCAAAAATTATAAAGTCGTAGAGCTTACCGAAAACGTATTTAATGAGCACGAAGTGGATATCGCATTTTTTAGCGCGGGCGGAGCGGTCTCGGCTAAATTTGCACCGCTAGCCGCTGCAAGCGGGGCGGTAGTGATCGACAATACAAGCCACTTTAGAATGCAGCCCGACGTTCCTTTGGTAGTGCCCGAGTGCAATCCGCAAGATATCGCGCTTTGGGAAAAGACCGGCATTATCGCCAATCCAAACTGCTCAACCATACAAATGGTGCAAATTTTAAAACCGCTTGACGATAAATACGGCATAAATCGCGTCGACGTATCAACCTATCAAGCTGCAAGCGGAGCAGGCAAAGAGGGCATGGAAGAGCTTGTTTTTCAGCTTCAAAAATTCTTTGAATTTAAGCTTGACGAGTGCGAGCCGAAAGTATTCGCACATCAATTAGCCTTTAACGTTATCCCGCATATAGACGTATTTTTGGACAACGACTATACGAAAGAAGAGATGAAAATGGTAAATGAAACCCAAAAAATCCTTCACAAAAATATTGAAGTAAGCGCAACTTGTGTGCGTGTGCCTGTGCTTCGCAGCCATTCCGAGGCGATCACGATTCATTTTGATAAAGAGATCGATGCCGCTGCCGCCCGCGAAGTCCTAAGCCGCGCTCCAAGCGTTATAGTCGTCGATGAGCCCGGAGAGAAAAAATACCCTATGCCGTCGATTTCAAGCGATACGAACGAAACCTATGTAGGACGTATCCGCGTTGATAACTACCGAAGCAACGTGCTTCACCTATGGTGCAGTGCGGATCAGATCCGCGTGGGAGCGGCGACCAATGCCGTAAGAATCGCACAAAAGTGGATTGAGCTTTAAAAATAAATTTAGACCTTATAATTTAAGATATTTTAAATCGGCTCTGCTATATGGCAGAGCCAAAGGAATTAACTTGCGTTTTTTTTGAAAAATAGGAAAATATTTATCGTTTGGTTCGGTTTATATATGTTTCTCCTTTTAATCGCTTTCCAAAGAGTTTATAAACATATCTTGAAGGCATATAATCAACATTTTGCACTTTATACATCGCATAGATATTTGCCGCTGCGGTAATGATTGCGGCGATGTCAGCAAACGGCGATAACGCCATGTTTAGAAGCATACCAAAAATCAGCACCGAGCAGATAGTAGCGATGATGAGAAAATAGCAGTATATAAACGGCTTTTGCCCCGTAATATCAATGAGCTCTTGATAAAATCTAAACAAAAACGCAAACGCGATTAAAAGCGGGACGATGAGCGAAATTTTAGCCGCAAGACCTTTTTCAAATACCATCATCAAAAAGATCCCGGCAAAGACCAAAACGAAAAACATGATTATATTTTTATACTTAGTTTTACTGCCGCTTACCGTGCCGATGCTATAGCCGGTAGCGAAAAAGAAGCTCATCGCGACAAAATAGCATATAGGGCTAAATTTATTGCCCGCACCGAATATTAAATGAGCCAATCGCAAAATCTGTAAATTTAATCAAAATAGATTGCTTGATATTTTAAATTTATCAAAACAGTAGCGTTCAGGTTTTTGCCTATCGGGCTTGAGATGATTAAATATAAATTATAAGCGATTATGTAGATAAAAACGGCTATATTTGCTTGCAAGGACGTCTCTTATTATAAAGCAACTCAACTCCTTTGACGTTCAAATTGCATCGATTATATTCGCAATCGCAGGGCTTATAAAAATTTATCTTTCAAAAAAAGCGAAAATAAGCTTTATTTTTGATCGCACCATCTTTATACATAGCGAAATTTCAGCCTATTTATTATAAAATACGCGCTTAATTTCCTTAAAAGGTCTTTAATGTTTGGAAAAATTTTTGAGAAAATTTTGCTTTCAAGCAATAGTTTTACGATTTTACCCGTGATCTTCGGGCTTCTTGGCGCAATCGTGCTTTTTATTATCGCAAGCTACGATATTTTGGTTGTTTTGGGTGACGTGTATGCTTATTTTTTCAAAGGTATCCATCCTGAAAATTTCCACTCCGACGTTGTAGGCGAAGTCGTCGGTGCGATTGATTTATACCTTATGGCGCTTGTGCTTTACATCTTTAGTTTTGGAATTTATGAGCTTTTTATCTCGGAAATCGAAATATTAAACAATTCAAAACAGAGCAAGGTGCTTGAAGTCCATTCGCTTGACGAGTTAAAAGACAAGATCGGTAAGGTCATCATTATGGTATTGATCGTAAATTTCTTTCAGCGAGTTTTGCACGCAAGCTTCAACACTCCGCTTGAGATGATCTATCTTGCTTTATCCATTCTGGCGCTTTGTTTGGGGCTTTATTTCTTGCATAAGGGCGAGCATTAGAATTTTGAAAT
>JAJQAF010000271.1 GCA_021203945.1 Campylobacter sp. | reverse complement strand
ATAAGAAGGTTTCAATCCCCTAAATCGGGGAAGCTGCAGCGAAATTTATATAACCGAAGATGATACAAGCGAACTTCTTGTTTCAATCCCCTAAATCGGGGAAGCTGCAGCGAAATAGCCAAAACAACGCATTAAATTTGACAATGGGTTGTTAAAGAACCATTCTAAAGTCGGATTATACCACAATCACGGCAAAAGTTAGAAAAAGCCTTGAATTTAAAAGTCTGAAATTTGGGAGTTTTGATTAAATAAAGCTTAAAATAGCGATTTCGTCGGTATTTTAAACATACAAAAAGTTCGCAAATCAAAATGAGAAATTTTATTGTAGGGATATTTTCTAAATTTTACGACTTTTTTAACGCCAAATAACCCATAAAATGGGGCATTTTACATAGTCCGAAACATAAATATTCGCAAATCAAATTTTTTACGTCGTCCAAAATGAGGTTTGCGGAATTTTAAAAAACTTAAAAAATTATAAAACACCCTTAAATACGGCATAGGCAAATTTGAAAAAGTTCGCAAATCAAATTCCTAAAAAAGAGCATGGCGGCAAAGGCGATCCGTGCGTAAAGAGCGGACGACAAACGCCTAAACATAGGTATCAAGCGGTGCAAAAATTTTGCCGTCGCCCAAGCTCTCGCTTTTAGCAAGGCAGGTTTTGCAGATACGATAAAATAAAATTTTATCACGTTTGGGCTCTATCAGTGAGGTCAATTTTGCCTTGATAAACGCAAAATCACGCTCGCTTATATCCAGCTCAAAAACCGAATAGTTAGCACGTATGCCGTAGCTTTCAAGCAAGGCGGCGATCTTATTTCGTCGCTTTGTCGTTGCGATGTCATAGCAGATAATAACGTTCATAAAAATCCTTTCGTTATTTTATCAAAAAATGCGTTGCGGCGGTTAAATTTAAGCCATATAAAGCTACTGAAATCTCGCAATAAAGGGCTTATACTTCACGCCTTCCAAAACGCAAGCTCTTAGTGCGTAGGCTTGTTTTTCTATGATATGCTCAACTTTTAGCTCCTCGCTTCTAAAGCGTGTGTATGAAAAAAGCTTTTCGTTTATATTTTTAGCGATATTTATGCGAGTCGGCACGTCTAAAGCCCCGTCTTTTAGGGCAAAAGGCTCATTTTTGTTTATCATGGAAACGATAGTCCTATCCACGATAAAGGCACGAAATTCCTCTATCATATCAAACGACAAAGTCGGCTTTTGTCCGTCCATAGCGTGCAGATACGAAACATGCGGGGATAGTCCGACGCTCGCCAAGGCTTTTAAAATTTGCGAATAAAGTATGGCGTAACCGTAGTTTAGAGCCATATTTACGATGTCGTTAGCGCCTTGCGTTACACGCTCATTAAAGCTGAATTTATAGTCTATGACCTTGGCGATACCTTGCCAATAGGCGTTTGCCGCCGAGCCTTCAAAGCCCATAAGTTCGCTTGATGATGTCGCTTTCTCAAGTGCGTCCAATCGCTCTTGCATAGCCGTTATCTGCTCGTCTAAAATTTTATGATATTTGTTTAGGGATTTTAGGTAGTTTATTTGATTTTTGATCTTGCCTGTTACAAATTGCATAGCTATTTTTAGGGCTTTTTTGGTTTTCAAAACGGCTATTTGGCTTAAAACGATTTTACTTACGGCGCTATTTGAAGTGATTAGCGTGGCATAGCTTAAGTTTGTCTTTTCGTCAATAAAGTCAATGGCTATTTGCTTTTTGGCACACTCTTTAATGACTGCGGAACTTATCGTAACGGAGGTATTTATAATGATATGCGAAATTTTATTTATAGGGAAAGCGTGTTTGATTTTACCGTAAGATTTTAAAACCAGTTTGCCTCCGGATAATCCAAAAAAATAAAACGGCGTCGTGATATGCAATAGCGAGCTGTGCGAAAAACTGCGTAAGTATTCGCGTTTTTTGGCTTCTAGGGCGTTTCGGACGGATTTTACTTGCGGAGCTTTGGCGTTTTTGTAGTATGAAAACAGCTTTTCTTTTTTGAGTTTATTTGTGAGCGGATACGGAAAATCAAGGTCGCTTAGGGCGTCGGCTATGGATTTTTTATCGGCGGTTTTTAGGACTTTTCTAACGATTTTCGTCATCGTTTCGTCAAATTTTAGCGAAAAAATATTCTGTTGAGCGGGCGAAAAAAGGCTTAGATCTATATTTCTTAAATGTGCGACGTATGAATTTACGGCGACGATATTATCTTTTATATCCGCATGGGCGGCTTGGGAGGAGAGTTTTTTAAGGATTTTATCAAATTTCTCATCGTCTATCAAAAGGCAAGCGTCCAAAAAACTAGCGCCTAGAAAGTTAAATTTGCTATTGCGGTCAAAAACGGCAGTTTTGCTCTCGTTTAGCGAAAGCTTTATGGTGGTTAAGAATTTTCTAAGGTTAGATAAAATCAGCTCGGCTTGATCTTTTGAGCTTGCAAACATAACGAAATCATCGGCATATCGGACGAAATCTACGCTGGCGGCGTGCAAATATTTATCCATTTGATCAAGATAGATATTTGATAGAAGCGGACTTAAAATATCGCCTTGATGAACTCCTTTGGTGTGTTTAAGGTATTCAAATTTGCTAAAAATTCCGTTTTTTATCCATAGCTCAATGAGCCTGATAA
>JAJQAF010000003.1 GCA_021203945.1 Campylobacter sp. | reverse complement strand
GACGGCGAACCGATTGAAAACTACAAGGAAATTTTAGAAGCAAACAAAGGCAAAACTATAATAACGCACTGCTACACCGGCAACAGAAGCGCTAAACTAGCCCAAAAACTAAATGAGCAAGGCTACAACGTGCTTAATCTGCTTGACGGAACGAAAGAGTATGAGTATAAATTGGTAAAATAGCACCGAATTTAGGCAAGTCTAAATTAATCTAAAGAGCCTGCATTGCCAAGCTCTTTAGCAAAATTTAAAATTTATACGATACGTTTATTTTGAAATTTCTACCCGGCTCCCAGTCGATAGCGTTTGCATCGCCCGTATATTCGGCTGTTCGCTGTGAGTGTGAAGTATAGGCTTTATCAAAAGCATTGTAAAGTCCTGCATTTACCTCAAGCCCTTTAAATCGTCCGCTGCTCGGCGCGTATGTCAAGTAAAAGTCGCTCACGGCGTAACTTGGCATTTTTATGCTTTCATCGTTACCCGCCGAAATCGTATTTTTGGAGTGGAAAAATATCAAATTATATCCTAGCAATACGTCAAAGGCGCTAAATGCATACTCGGCGTTAAACGTATATTTGTCGCCCTAATCGCGATATCCGATGATGTTTGAAGTGTAGTATGAGTTCGCACCGTTTTTACTCTATCTTTATATTTTACCTTTTGATGAGTATAGCTTGCCGAAAGGCTTAGATTATGCATGCTTAGTCTACCCCAAAGCTCGACGCCGTCGATAGTCGCACCGCCTGAATTTACACGAATCAAGATAGGATTTAGCCTGCCGCCCGCCGCGTTATTATCGACTATTAAATTTTTATATTCGGTTCTAAAATATTTTGCAACCAAGCTTAAAGAAGTATTTTCACTTAAATCTCTCTTATATCTACCGCCAAATTCATAAGCATTGCCCGTAGTTGCTTTTAGATCGTCGTTTCCTTGATAGCCTAGCACCGTGCCTCTGCTTGCACCGTTTGCATATAAAGACTCAATAACGTCCGGACCTCTAAATACTTTTGCATAGCTTGCAAATGCACCAAATCCCCCGCCGATCTCATAATCAAGCGCAAGCGCAGGGCTAACTTCGTCAAATTTATATTTATAATTTGATATATTCGAGCCTCTACCGTTATATGTTTTTAGCTCATGCCTTTCATATCTTACGCCGGGCGTTACGGTTAGATCGCCAAATTTGATAGCGTCTTCGAGATAAACGGAATAGTTATCGACTTTTTCGGGTCTTACGTTGTCGGGTTTATTTTTATTTTCGCTTTTATAATACTGCACACCGTATTTTAGAGTGTGTCCCACGTCGCCCGTTTCCAGCTTGGTTTTAGCCTTGACGTTAAGCCCCTTTGTCTCAACGCCCCATTTTGAGTCGCTCACTCTTTGATGCTCGGTTATATAGCCGACCACTTCAAGATCAAGCAAATCGCTTGGATTAAAACCATATTTTAACGTAGTCGTATCGCGTTCATATTTGGTATAAATATCGGCGTTATTGCCCGTATGCCAACTGCCAAATTCTGCTCTTCTTGGATACATACCCTTATATTCGGTATGCTCGTGCGAAAGCGTGATTTTATGCGCGTCCAAAAAAGAGTAACCGACCTTGAACAAATAGCTCAAATCCTTTCCGTCGCCGCCTATTTTTTTGCCGTTCCCACTCTCTGCATAATCATAATTTTTATGATTAATCGCGGCTAAAATGTCAAGGCTATCAAAAAGATGAGTATAAACCATTAGCCCTTTAGAAAACTCTTTATTATTTGTAGCGTATCCGGCTTTTATTTTAGCTCCTATAACCTGTCCGCTTTCAAGCAGATCACTTGCATTAACAGTTTTAAATGCAACCGAGCCGCCAAGCGCACCCGAACCGTTTGTAACGGAACGCGCACCGACTTCAACATCAACAGCCTTTATCAAATCCGGATCAATTAACAAATCGGCATTATGATGAAATACGTTTCCGTTTTGTTTAGCGCCGTCAATGGTTATGTTTAGACCGCGATCACTAACGCCGCGCATATAAATTTTTTGATTAGATCCGTTTGTGCCGCCCACATAGACGCCCGGAATATCGCGTAAAACGTCCTTTAAAAGACCCGCATTACGCGTGCTAACCTTCACTTCATCAACATTTTGGTAACCGCCGCTTGATGAAGTTACTTCAACTTCGCTGAGCAATACGGAATTTTCCGCCGCATTTGCACTGCAAATAAACGCCGCCGTTATAGCGGATAGCTTTGCAATCTTGTTAAATTTTATTTATAATAATCATTATTATAATTAATAATACAGTGCTTCGTATTAAATTAAAATAAATTTATTTTTTCGTTAGATAGTAAAATATTAATTAAACCGTCTCAAATCAAATTCAACGCTTTAAAATTAATGCCGAGAATTTAACCGTCAAACCGCTTTTAAGCTAGCATATCAAAATTTTATGTTAGACTTTGGCTTTTTTAAAAGGAGAAAAATATGCCGCTTCTTGATAGTTTTTGTGTAGATCACACGATAATGAGCGCCCCCGGAGTTCGCCTGGCAAAGACGATGGATACGCCTAAAGGAGATAAAATATCGGTATTTTACATAAGATTTTGCAAGAAAAATCAAAATATAATGAACTAGCTCGTAACGCACACTAT
>JAJQAF010000287.1 GCA_021203945.1 Campylobacter sp. | reverse complement strand
TTAAGGCTAAATTTGCGCTATTTAAGAGATTTTGCACTAAAGAGGACGGCGTAATTTACGAAAGCTTAAAGCCATATTTTTACGCCGGATTTATGAACGAGCTGGAACCTGATTTTATCGGTGCGAGCGCGGTGATTTTTGCAAAGATTTTATGCGAAAAATATCCCGATAAAAAGGATGAAATTTTAGCTGTCCTTAACGAGCAAAAATACGGCGTTTGGATCGCCTCGGAGCTAAAAAATCAAATATTTTGGAGCGATGAAACATACAATGAAGCTTTAACGTTTGTAAATTCGAATTTATAAGAACCTACCAGAAAACCGCCTGCTTTGCCTGAAATTTTAAAGATACCCGAGCTAAATTTAAAATACGACTTCAAAGATTTTACTATCGCTACTTACGGTGAAATTCCGCCGCAAGCAAAAGAGTTAAAAGCAAAATTTATGAAATTCGACGGCTTGCCAAACGGCTTTGAAATGCTCGGCTTTAACGATATTTTGGCGTATAAAATAGCCACTCAAACCCTATTTTGCGCATTTGATAGCGGAGCTGATTTTCTACTCGTAAATGATGAAAAATCGTTTTATATGTTTGACACGCTTTCTAAAAAATGCGAAAAAATAATCGGCAGAAGCTTGGAAAATTTTTATGTCCTGCGCGTCGGCGAGCTAATCTCCTTAGCTAACGCTGAAGCGCCGAAAAGCCTAAAAGAACATAGATTAAAAGTGCGAATTTAGGATAAGTTTGCTAAATTTACCTAAATTCGCCTTACTGCCAAGCAGATAAAGCAGACTAAACTTAAGGCTTAGCCCGCTTATTAAAATTCTTCCATTGTTAAATTTAAAAATCTTAGATCGTTTTTTGCGCTGAATTTTACTAAATTCAACTTTTAACCCTTTGCTACGCTTTGTAAAACACGCCGTTTTGCGGATGAGCGCGTGTTTTGGATATGGATTTTATCAATTTTTATGATTTACGAAAAGTAAAATTATTAAATTTACACTGCCGAAATCAGTGCAAACGCAAGAGCCAACATTATGACGCCCACTACAAATTCTAAAATTTTCCAAGCGACGGGTTTACTAAAAAGCGGTGCTAAAAATCTAGCCGCGTATCCCAAAGTAAAGAAAAATACAAACGACGCACAGGTAGCTCCAAGCCCAAATATAAGGCTATCTTTGCCGAATTTCGTCGAATATGACCCGATCAAAACAAGAGTGTCAAGATAAACATGCGGATTTAGCCAAGTAAAGGCAAGCGTAACAAGTATGGTTTTAGCCAAAGACGGCACGGCAAGTTCGGCAGGTCTGAGCTCACGACTCATCGTATAGGCATTATAAAAACTTTTAAGCCCGTAAATCACCAAAAATGCAAATCCGCCCCAACGAACAAATGTTTGCAAATAGTTAAATTCTCGCACGAGATATCCAAATCCCAGCACTCCGCCAAATATCAAAGCCGCATCGCATAGAGCACAAATCAAACAGATAGTAAATACGTATTACCTTTTTATGCCTTGTTTTAGCACGAAGGCGTTTTGCGCCCCGATAGCCAAGATAAACGATAAAGATATACTAAATCCCGAAAAAAACACTTGCATATTTATGTTTTCCTTAAATTTAAAAACTATCCCGACCATTAATTTTTAAATTTAAGGTCTAATTTTACATCATAGCCGCTAAATTTTAAATTCGATACTTCGTTATATCTCGTCGTATCGGTATTTTTATGTAATTAAATTTAAGCAAAATAGAGCAATTCGGCTTTGAAATTTTTTCTGACTTTAGCTTTACGAATTACGGGCAAAATGCCGAGTATTGTCATATTTAGACGGGAAACAAGCGGCTAAAACGACTTATAGATTTTGCTTAACTTTGCAAGCCCGGCAACGACAAAATACTATCAAATTTAATAGGCAAAAGACGCGAAGCCAAAATATGAAACGGCGACGCATTCGCCCAAACATCGCAACTTAAAAAATCTCAAATTTCTTAAACAACTTCGGCTCATCTTCAATGATACCGCGCTTGATTAGAGAATTTACGACTTCGCGCGAACACATAGTTTCATCAGGCCATTGCCGCTCATATTCCTCCCATGCCTCTTTGCTTGTGGCGTCTATGCAAAATCTGCCCTCCAAAACGAAAACGTCGCGCAACGCATCGATATTATTTACGATACGCCAAACGCTCATATATAGGTTATCCAAGTCGTTTTTAATGTCGGTAAAAATCAAAATTTTAAAATGCGCTTTAAATTTCAAAAGTCGCTCAAAGCTCTTTTTCACAAGCTCACTTTTATCCAAATTTACTAGCACGAGCGGGTTTTTTGTATCGCAAAAATGCTGTTTTAATGCCGCGATATCCGCAACTTCGCTTTTAAATTTGCTCAAAAGCTCCTCATCGCTTAAAATTTCCGGCGCGCTCTGGCTAAAATCGCTTGTCGCGTCGATACCGAGCTTACCGCCGAAGCACGAGTTTGGCGAAGCGTGATCGAGCTGATCGCATACGCCTTCGCTAAAAAGCAAGCTTTTTTCGCCTAGACGATTTAAGACGTAGCGCGCAAATGCCTGATAATCAATTAAATACGGCGCGCTCTCATCTACGAAAATCGCATGCTTAACGAAGATCATCTGCCCCCCACCC
>JAJQAF010000197.1 GCA_021203945.1 Campylobacter sp. | reverse complement strand
AACAGCTTATATCTTTGGCTTATAGATTGATCGGGCAAGAATACTATAAATTTCACTTTTCATTGCGAAAAAGCGGTTGTCATCCGCCAAAAATTTTTCAATCGGGCATTTAAATTCGGTTGCCGTTTTCGGCTTATAATTTAATGAAATTTTATTAAGGAAAATACATGATAAAGAGTTACGTTACGGGATTTGGAAGGATAGGAGAGCAAAGAGAGCTCAAAAAAGTTTTAGAAAATTATTGGTCCGGCAAAGTCGGTAAAGACGAGCTTTTAAACGTAGCAAAGACGCTTCGGGCGAGACATTGGGCATATCAAAAAGACGCCGGCATAGACTATGTTTCAAGTAACGATTTTTCGTTTTACGATCTTATGCTTGATACGATTTACGCTCTTGGCTGCGTTCCGTTTAGGTTTCGCACGCTTAGCGGGCTTGATTTATACTTTGCAATGGCGCGAGGAAACAAAAACGCGGTCGCAATGGAGATGACGAAGTGGTTTAACACAAACTATCACTACATAGTGCCCGAATTAAACAAAACCGGCACATTTAAGCTAAATTCCGAAAAAATAATCTCCGAATACAAAGAGGCTAAAGAACAGGGTATAAAAACA
The DNA here is from genome assembly GCA_021203945.1 of Campylobacter sp. Taxonomy (GTDB): domain Bacteria; phylum Campylobacterota; class Campylobacteria; order Campylobacterales; family Campylobacteraceae; genus Campylobacter_A. The sequence continues at coordinate 2,035 of JAJQAF010000197.1, read as the reverse complement.
AAAATAAATTTAATAGGTCCTATAACGTTTTTGGCGCTCGCAAAGACCACGGACGGTAGCTGCGCGTTTTGTCTTTTGGATGAAATTTTGGCTAAATACGAGGAGCTTTTAGCTGAAATTTCAAAGCTTGAGCCTGAAATTTTAGTGCAGTTTGACGAGCCGATATTTGTAACCGACAAGGGCGATGAACTAATCGAAAAAATCGTGCCGGTTTATGAAAAACTAACATCTGTTTCAAACAATATAAAAATTATTTTCGCAACGTATTTCGAGCATGCTTTAAAGGCGGTTGACGAGGTGGTAAAAACTAAAATTTACGGCATAGCACTTGATTTCATCTACGGCGAAAAAAATAAACTCGCGCTTAGCAAACTTGCAAGCTCAAACGTCGTGCTATTTGCAGGCATAGTCGACGGTAGAAACGTTTGGAAAAGCAATATCGATAAAAAAGTCGAGCTGGTTAAAGAGATCGGCAAGCAACTTGGCGGTAAAGATTTTGTCGTCGGCACAAGCTGCTCTTTACTTCACGTGCCTTATACGTTAAAATACGAGGAAAAACTAAATCCCGAGATTAAAAATTGGCTAAGCTTTGCGGTTGAAAAGCTTGATGAAATAAATATCATAGTAAAGCTTGCAAACGGCGAAAAACTAAACGATTGCGAAAATAAAATCTACGAAGCAAATAAAGCAAGCGCGGCTCTGCGCGCAAATTCTACGCTTATTCACGATGAGGCGGTCGCAAAACGCGTATCAGGACTAAGTAAATTTGAGCGCGATACGCCTTATGAAGAGCGTATCAAAATTCAAAAGCAAGCCTTAAAATACGGTATCTTGCCTACGACTACGATAGGCTCGTTCCCGCAAACATCGGAGCTTAGGCAGGTCAGAAACGCCTTTAAAAAAGGTCTTATCGGCAAAGACGCTTATGAGGCGGATATTAAAAGCTACATCGACGATTGCGTTAAATTTCAAGAAGAGGTCGGGCTTGACGTGCTGGTGCACGGCGAACCGGAGCGTAACGATATGGTTGAGTATTTCGGCGAACAGATAAAAGGATACGCATTTAGCGAGAACGGCTGGGTGCAAAGCTACGGCAGTCGCTGCGTAAAACCGCCGCTTTTATTCGGCGACGTAAGCCGTCCTAAGCCGATGACGGTTAAATGGATAAGCTACGCTCAAAGCAAGACGGATAAAATAATGAAAGGCATGCTGACAGGTCCGGTAACTATGCTAAACTGGAGCTTTGTGCGCGACGATCTGCCTCGCTCCGAGGTTGCTAAACAGCTTGCGCTTTGCATTTACGACGAGATTGCGGATTTGCAAGAGGCGGGAATAAAGATAATTCAAGTTGATGAAGCGGCTTTTAAAGAGGGTTATCCTTTGAGAGCCGAAAATATCCCGGCATATGAAAAATTCGCCGTTGATTGCTTTAAACTTTCGGTCAGTTCGGCAAGTGCAAAAACTCAAATTCACACGCATATGTGCTACTCCGAATTTAACGACATTATTAAAACGATCGAAGCGATGGACGCCGACGTAATATCAATAGAGACGGCTAGAAGCGGCAACGAACTGCTTAAAATTTTTAAATCCGTAGGCTATAAGCAAGAGGTAGGTCCGGGCGTTTATGATATACATAGTCCGCGCGTTCCCGAAGTCGGCGAAATAGTGGAGCAAATAAAAGCGTTGCTTGAAGTGTTGCCGAAAGAGCAGCTTTGGATAAATCCCGACTGCGGGCTAAAGACTCGCAAATGGGAAGAGGTGCGCCCAAGTTTAAAAAATATGGTAGAAGCGGTTAAAGTCATCAGGAATTTATAAGCATTGCGATATTTAAGTCCCAAAATTCGGGGCTTAAATATCAAATATTTAAAACTATAACCCCGACCCAAGCCAAAGATAAGACGTATTTGTCTTGGCGATTATCTGTTTAATCTGTTTCAAAAGCTCTATGGACGCGTCTATTTCTACCTTTCTATTTGATACGCTTTCAACGTTTGCACCTACGCTTATGCCCTTTGAAAGTCCGTATTTATAT
>JAJQAF010000316.1 GCA_021203945.1 Campylobacter sp. | reverse complement strand
CCCCCTCTATTTTATCAAGCCGCAGACGGCAGACGAGCCCCAGCCTAGTCTCGTGGGCTCGGAGATGTGTATCCGAGCCAGAATGTATAGGCACGATTAACGGTCAAATTTCGCATATCTGCGATAGGTGCGCCGCAGAGATGGACTTGCCTATGAATCAAGAAATAAAGTTATTCTTAAGCGACGGCGTTTATATTGACGTTGAAAACGAACTAAGCGATACGATAGAATTTTTTGACGGTAATATAGATTTACAAGAAGTTTTTAAAAGCGAAATAGAGTCTTTTAAGAGCGACTATTTTTATTGTGAAAATTGTAAAAATTTATAAAAGGAGAATAAAATGGCAGTACCAAAACGAAGAGTAAGTCATACTCGTGCGGCAAAACGCAGAACACACTACAAAGTAACGCTTCCGGTGCCCGTAAAAGATAAAGACGGCTCATGGAAAATGCCTCACCGCATAAATAAAACAACCGGTGAATACTAACGATGATTCGCATTGCTATTGACGCTATGGGCGGAGATTTTGGTTCCGAACCTATAATAGACGGCGTAATTGAAGCGTTAAAATATTCGAAATTTTCAGCCGTACTCGTTGGAGATAGCAATGTTATAAAACCTCTGATACCGGAAGCATACCTAAAAAGTATTACTTTCGTGCAAGCAGCTGAAGTCATATCTATGACCGAAGGCGCTACGGACGCTCTGAAACGTAAAGAGAGCAGTATTTATAAGGCGATGGAGCTTTTAAAAAACAAGGAAGTTGATGCCGTGGTTTCGGCAGGTCATAGCGGAGCGACGATGAGCCTGGCTACATTAAGAGTGGGTAGGCTAAAAAACGTCGCACGTCCTGCGATAGCGACTCTAATGCCTAATTCCAAAGAATCTACGACGCTGGTATTAGACGTTGGAGCTAATGTGGATTGCAGGAGTGAACATCTATTTCAGTTTGCGGTTATGGGCGAAGCTTACGCAAAGGAAATTTTAAATCGCAAACTCCCCAAAGTCGGTCTTTTATCAAACGGTGAAGAGCCGTGCAAAGGAAACGAGGTCAGCAAAGATGCTTTTGAACTTGTTTCAAGGCTTGATAGTTTCGTAGGCAACGTCGAAGGCAACCAAGTCTTTGACGGAAGCGTAGATGTCATTGTTTGCGACGGTTTTATAGGCAATATACTTTTAAAAACCAGCGAGGGAGTTGCAGACGCGATAGGCAAAATCATTAAAAAACAGGTCAAAAAATCACCTCTTGCCATTACGGGCTCCGTTCTAATGAAAAAAGTCTTTAAAACTCTTAAAAAACAAGTTAGTTATGACGAATACGGCGGCGCTCCTCTGCTCGGCATAAACGGCTGCGTAATCATTAGTCACGGCAAAAGCAATGCAAAAGCAATGAAAAACGCTATATTTCAAGCGATAAGTTTTGCCGATTCAAACATCAACAAAGTTATCGAAGAAGAGCTCTCGCATTTTACAAGGTAAAATATGCCAAAAGCCTCTTTAATATCCATAGCTTCGTATATTCCTGAAAAAATTTTAACGAATTTCGATCTGGAAAAGATGGTTGATACCAACGACGAATGGATAGTAAAACGAACCGGGATTCATCAAAGACACATAGCCGCCCAAGACGAAATAACAAGCGATCTTGGAACTAGAGCCGCCGAACTAGCTATTAGACGTTCGGGGCTTGAAAAATCGCAAATAGACGCTATTATTTGCGCCACTATGTCTCCCGATCATCTTTGTATGCCGTCTACGGCTTGTAAAATCGCTGCAAATTTAAACCTAAATTTCGGTATTACCGCCTTTGATATAAGCGCGGCTTGCACGGGCTTTATATATCTTTTGCAATTAGCCGATTCGCTCGTTAAAAGCGGCGCAAAAAAAAATATACTTATCGTTGGAGCGGAAAAATTAAGCTCGGTCGTAGATTACACGGATAGAAGTACTTGCATACTCTTTGGAGACGGTGCCGGTGCGGCGATCGTAAGCACAAGCGACGAAAACGAGATAATAGACGTTCATACCGCAAGCGACGGCACGCAATCACATCTTTTGATGACTCCGGGTTGCGGCAGCGCATATCCGGCAAGCGCCGAAACGTTAGCTCAAAGGCTAAATTTTATACATATGTCCGGCAACGAAGTTTTTAAAATTGCGGTTCAAACTCTCACAAAAAGCGTTATTGAAATTTTAGAGCAAAACAAAATGACAAGCTCGGATATAGATTTTTTTATCCCGCACCAAGCAAATATACGTATTATTGAAGCCGTCAAACATCGCTTGAATTTCACGGACAATCAATGCGTTTTAACCGTAGGCAAATACGGAAATACAAGCTCCGCTTCAATCCCGATGGCAATAAACGACGCCTACGAAAGCGGTCAAATCAAAAACGGCTCAACGCTGCTGCTTGACGCATTCGGCGGCGGTTTTACGTGGGGTTCGGCGATATTAAAATTCGGCGGCAAAAATTTCTACGAAATTTAGCTTTAATCAATGCCGAAACATTGCAAATATTAAATTTTTTTTTATCCGTTTTAAAATTTCAAAATACGGCGTGAAATTTTAAGAGTTTTTATCTTATTTTAATAGTTTATTGATTTTATTTTGGAGTTGATAAAATTTAGTATAAGGAGAAACTGTTATGT
>JAJQAF010000238.1 GCA_021203945.1 Campylobacter sp. | reverse complement strand
ATTTTAGCTTTTGTAAAAATTTGCATACCTAACTCCTTTTATAACCAAACCAAAAGCTTGTATTGCCGCTATTTTCGATCTTGTCCATTAAAGAATCAAAAATTCCGTGAGTTCCTAGTATTGCCGTAAGCATTGAGGCTAATATACCTATACTCATCGTTACGGCAAAGCCTTTTACGGGACCCGTTCCGTAAGCGTAAAGCACGGCGACGGTTATAATGGTCGTTAAGTTTGCGTCTATAATTGCGCTCATCGCATTTTCATAGCCTTTTTGCACGGCAGTTCTGACGGCTACTCCTTTGCTCAAAAGCTCGCGTATTCGTTCGTTGATGATAACGTTTGCATCAACCGCCATGCCGATCGTTAGCACGATACCGGCCATTCCCGGCAACGTTAAAGTAGCCCCGAAAAGCGCCATTATAGCAACCAATATAAATACGTCGGCAATTAGTGCTATATTTGCCAAAATGCCTGAAACTCCGTAATACGCTATCATAAAAAGCACAACCAAAACCGAGCCCGCGGCAAGCGCCGTCATGCTTTGTTTTATGCTCTCCGCTCCCAAAGACGGTCCGATACTACGTTTTTCAAGCATCTTAACGGGAGCTAAAAGAGCGCCGCTCCTAAGAGCTATCGCTACGTCGTGAGCCTCCTCAAGCGTAAAACCGCCGCTTATTTGACCGCTTCCACCGCCGATTCTTTCGTTTATCACCGGAGCCGAATACACCTTGCCGTCAAGCACGATAGCTAGACGTTTTCCTACATTTGCACCCGTAAAATCGCCGAAAATTCTAGCGCCTTCGGAATTTAGGGTAAAATTTATAATAGGTAAATTGTTTTTTTGAGAAAAAGCTACTTTCGCGTCCGTTAGCATAGCACCGTCAAGAACGGGAATGTTTTTAAGAACGTATTTAACCCGTTCGCTTTTTGCGTCGGGATATATGACGTCGCCGTAACTTTCAGCCTCGGTCGCACTCATCGTTTGGGCTTGGTCTTGGCGTTTATCGTCAACCGACATTAGCTGCAAATGAGCAGCTTTTGCGATAAGATCGCGCGCACGCTGTTCGTCGTCCGCCGTTTTTATGCCGGGAAGTTCGACTAAAATATTATCTTTGCCCTGCCTTGCGACCGTAGGCTCCGCCAAGCCGAACTGATCAAGCCTGTTTCGTATAGTCTCAACGGCTTGAGAGATTGCATATTCTATCGTATTTGCGCGCTCTTGATCGGTTAATCCGATCGTATAAGATAGTCCGTTTTTCTCGACATTAAGTCCGTTTATCTCTTTTAACGCGGTGTCGATTTTGGGAACTTCGTCATTATCTAGTAGAGTAAATTCTACGCTTTCTTGCCTTATCTTAAATTTATCGATAAGCACGTCTTCTTTTTTTGCGTAATAATTAATACTGCCTGCGATCGACTTTATCTTGGAGTGAATAGCCTCCTCCGTTTCAACTCCAAGAAGCATATGAAGTCCGCCCTGAAGGTCGAGTCCGAGCGAAATTTTGGCTCCGCTTGATGTTTGCAAAAAAGACGGCATCGAAAAGCCTATGCCGAAAACCAAGGCTATTAAAAGTATTATTAGCCTATACGTTACTTTTGCGCTACGCATTTTAAGCTTCGATTTTTCTTGCGATAAATTCGCGCGATACACGCACCATTACGTCATCATTAAGCTTGACTTTGATAAAATCGTCTTCGACTTTGACGACTTCGCAAATCAGTCCGCCGTTCGTAATGATCTTGTCGCCTTTTTGTAAGGCTGCAAGCATAGCCGTGTGGGCTTTTTGTTGTTTTTGTTGCGGTCTGATAACCAAAAAATAAAATATCGCGAAAAGCACGATAAGAGGAAGTAATGAAGCCAAAAAATCTCCGTTTTGCATGGGTTTCCTTATGTTTAAAATTTTTAAACAGACATTTTAGCACTAAAATTATAATAAAAGCCTTTGTCGGTGCATTTTTGCTTGCAAATTTTATTTTTTTAAGCCTATTTGAAAATTCTATTTTGGAATTTATCTCTCCGTTTTTGACGATATGCGGAATTTTTATTATCATAAATTTAAGTCGTGCCGGGTTTTTTGCGGCAGGGTTTTTTACGGGAATTTTATGGTTTTATTGGATCTGCTTTAGCTTCGTTTATTACGGTCTGATCTGGCTTATGCCGTTTATAGTGTTGTTCATAGGACTTATTTATGCGCTTATTTTTTGGGCTGCGAGCTTTCCTAGTTTTATTGTTTTACGAGCGATTATGCTGTTTTTAGTAAGCTACGTTCATCCGTTCGGATTTAATTGGTTTAACCTTGAAGCTACTCTTGTTCCGGGTATTTTTGACCCCGGCGTGCGCGGGCTTATTTTTATATTTTTAGCCGTGATTTGCCTTACTTATATAACGAAATTTTATAAATTTATAGCATTTTTCATCTGCCTTGTTTGCGCGCTACGATTTGAGAGTAACGACGCTAAAATTTTACCTTTTGAAATAAAGCTCGTAAATACTCAAATTCCGCAAAATTTAAAATGGGATAAAGAGCTTAGAAATAGATTTATAAATGAAAATTTAGCCCTTATTGATGCCGCTATAAATGCACAATTTAGAGCGATAGTTCTGCCTGAGAGCGCATTTCCGATCTTTATGCCGCATGAAAAAGTTTTACAAATCGT
>JAJQAF010000023.1 GCA_021203945.1 Campylobacter sp. | reverse complement strand
TATTTACCGCCGATTGATAAAGATTTTATAGTAAAAGCCATAAATGAACCTGGTAGAAATTTGGCGCTTGATTTTTACAATCTAAATAAGCCCGTTGCAGGATTAAAAGAGGGATTTGAGGAAAAATTTAAAACTTATTACGATCTTTACGCGGTTTGCTATGACGGTGTAAAGGAACTTTTGGATAAATGCAAAAGCGAAAATTTTAAGGTCGTTTTGGCTAGTAACGCTCCGCAAAATACACTCGAAGCTATTTTGGTAAAAAATAAAATTTTAAACTTATTCGACGAAGTTATCGGCTCCGGCGAGGAAATCCCGCATAAACCTGATCCTGCGATGTTGCATATCGCTTGCGAGCGCACGAAAGCTAAAAAAGCGATATTCGTGGGCGATAGTATGAAAGACGAGCTTGCGGCAAAGAACGCGAAAATACCGTATATGCAAGTTAGCTGGGGATTTGGGGAGCCAAGTCGTAGCGCGACGTTTAACGCCGCAGATACGAGCCAAGCGTGGAATATAATCTTAGAGTTTTAACTGCAACGGATTAAATTTTATTTAGCTTTGTTTAGCTATAATTAAAGAATTTTTTACAAGGCGAACGATGGAGGAGATATTTGAAGGCAATGCTAGAGATAAATTCTTTGATATTTTGTTTCATGCCGATAGAGCGGTAGTGTCAAACGAGCTTGATAAAATTTTTGAAATTTTCGTCGCTATGCGCGAAATTTGCGATGAAAACGGATTTGACGAGGTTAGTTTGCAAAATTTTATAGCAAATAATACGGATAAAATTTATAACGGACTAAACGATATTTACATCGGGCTTAGCGGAGAAATTTTAAGTCAAAATGAGTAAAATTCTCTGTATATTTTTATCGTTTTTTGTGTTTGCTTTTGGCGGAGCTCCGAATTTCGATCCGAGCCAAAGCCATACTTTCGAGCTTAAAAAAGATGAATGGGCGAGGGTTTTTATAACGGAAAAAGCCACTCAAGAGCGTGAAGTTTTTGATTTTCGTTGGACGCTGTTTGATAGCACGAATATAACGGTGCAAAGCTTTTTTAGACGTTATCCAAGACAGATGACAATGTCGCTTAGACACGGGCAGGATACGTATATGCAACGTATTTTACCGGATTTTACGATGCCGCCCGGCGATAGCGTAAAGCTCTATTTATCGTTTGTAAAATTTGAAAATCGGACGGCTCATTTTCTTGTCAATATCCTTGATGAGAGTAAGCGTATAGACGTGGAGTTTGCGGATCCGCAAAGAAATTAAAGAGGTATTTTATGGACAAAATCGATAATTTGATGATAAATTTTATAAAAGAGCTCGGATACGAGCGCGCTTTAGAGATGTTTTCTCGCGTAAGCTCGGGTAAAAAACTACGTTCAAAGCTACTTGTAAAAATAGCGGGCGAAAACGAGCAAAGCCTTACTCTTTGCGCGATTATAGAGCTAATTCATTTGGCAAGTTTGCTTCATGACGACGTCATAGACGACGCGAATACCAGGCGCGGCAAACCTAGTATAAATGCGCTTTTCGGCGTAAAAAATTCCATAATGCTAGGCGATATTTTCTACTCAAAAGGCTTTTTTGAGCTTGCGAAATTTCCCGTAAATATAGCCCGAACCGTTTCCGACGCCGTTAGTAAATTAAGTATCGGCGAGCTTATGGACGTTGATTTGGGCGAAAAATTCAACGATGACAAACAAAAATATATGAATATGATTTATTATAAAACCGCCGTTTTGATAGAGGCTACCGCGGCTTGCGGGGCGATTTTGGTCGGGTTTGACGAAGCTAAATTTAGAACTTACGGTAAAAACTTGGGTTTAGCTTTTCAGATTATAGACGACGTGCTTGATATTACTCAAAGCGGCGACATTTTGGGAAAGCCGGCTATGAACGACTATAAAGAGGGCAAAACGACACTTCCTTACCTTTACCTATATGAGGCGCTGGACGGCAATGGCAAAAAGCTTTTAAAATCGCTTCACGCAAAGGAGCTAAGCGAAGAGCAAAGCTTGTGGCTGAGAGAAAATTTTGCGAAATTCGGTTGTATTCAAAAGGCGATCGGCGAAGCCAAAAAGCTTTGTGACGAAGCTATTTGCGCCGTTAGCGAATACAAAAACAAAGAGCTTGAAAATATCATAAAAAGCGTGATAGATAGGGAATTTTGATGCACTATTTAAATATTAGCTTTACGTATAAAAATACCGATATTGCGGTCAGAGAGAAGCTAGCTTTTGATAGCGACGATAAAAAAGATCAAATTTTAAGATTGTTAAAATCAAGCAAAAATATCGCCGAATGCATGGTTCTTAGCACTTGCAACCGCGTCGAAGTTATAGCTTGCACGGACGATGCAAAGCTTTCTACGACGCATATAGTAAGATGTCTTGCCGTATTTTCCGGCGTTTTTGAAGACGAACTTTTTGAGCGGGCGGATATTTACGAGGATAGCGGCGTCGTGCACCATCTTTTTGCGGTTGCCAGCTCGCTTGACAGCCTCGTGGTCGGCGAGACGCAGATAGTAGGTCAGCTAAAAAACGCTTTTAAGTTTGCCTACGACAACGGATCGTGTGGTGAAAATATCGGCAAATTGATGCATTATGCGTGCAAATGCGCCGCTCGCGTGCGAAACGAGACGCACATTT
>JAJQAF010000081.1 GCA_021203945.1 Campylobacter sp. | reverse complement strand
AAATTTAGCACTATCAAAATAATCTTTTAGCCGCGAAATTTCATCGTCTCCAAGCTCGCAGCCCAAACCCCATTGCGGCGTTTTGATAAGCTCGTCAGCGTATTTCGCCGCACCGCCGCTACAAAGGCTTTTTATATAATCTAGCCGCGGCAGATAGCCCATTTGAAATAAGATATTGACGATATAAACGAAATCGGGCTTAGGCACGAACTCGCGCCCGATGACGTTTAAAATTTCCTCACTTACAAATCCGCCGACTTTAAATGTAATATATAGGGTTTTTCGCGTTTTGCTAAGTAGCTTTTGCAAAATTTCTTTTAAATTTTCGCTCTCCAAGCAACGCGAAGCAAAGACGATATCGCACGCGGGCACATCGCTCCAATCGTCTTCGAAGGATTTGTTTTGAAATTTAGCGTTATTTACGCCGAATTTGGCGGCGTTTTCTTTGGCAAATTCAAGCATTTTAGGCGAAAAATCATAGCCGTAAATTTCGCCTTTAAACTTACTAGCCGCCGCAAAACTTAGCGCGCCTACGCCGCATGCGAAATCAAGCAACGACGTAACACCCCTAAAATCCACGCGCGAGATAAAATCTTTTACGTATTCGCTGCTAATCACCGAGTCGTTAAAACTAGGCGCCTTTTTGTCCCAGTCACAAGCTTTCTTTTGTCCGAATGAGCTTTTTGCCTTTTGAGCTTCGTAAAGCGCCGAAAAGTCGATTTCATCGTAGTTTGATTTTAAAATCATAATTTATCCTTATATTTTTCATAATTTATCGAGTAGATTTTATCGATATTTTGAGAATTTATGAGCTTTTCGCTCTCGCCGAAATCTAAAATTTTGCCGTCTTTTAAAAATAGCGTTAAGCTTGATGCGAATTTCGCGTGGCGCGGATAATGCGTCGTTTGCACAAAGGTATAACCCTCGTCTTTTAGCAGTTTTATCATTTCAAGAAGCTTTATTTGATTGCCAAAATCCAGCCCGTTAGTCGGTTCGTCCATAAGGATGATTTTTGCGCCCTGAACTAGCGTGCGAGCGATGTAGGCAAGCTGCCGCTCCCCGCCGCTTACCTTCGTGTAAGGTTCGTCTTTTAGCTTTAAAATCCCCATTTTTTCCAGCGCACTCGCGGCTAGAGCTTTATCGTCTTTGCTGAAATTTGAAAACAACGGCGTTCTGCAAAGCGCGCCCATAAGCACGACGTCAAACACGGTGTAATCGTAAGACGGCGTGTGGGTTTGCGGGACGTAGGCGATGATTTTAGCTAGCTCGTTTTTAGCGTATTTACCTACGTCTTTGCCTAAAATTTTAACCTCGCCGCTAAATTTCAAAAAGCCTAGCATTATGCGAAGTAAGGTGCTTTTGCCGCTTCCGTTCGCGCCTAAAATGCTTAGCGTATCGCCCCCGCTCACACTAAAACTTATGTCATCAAGCACGAGTTTATTTTTGTAAGCAAAGCGTAAATTTTTAACTTCGATTAGCATCAAAAGCTCTTTTTGGCGTGTCTTAACACGACGATGAACATAGGAATGCCAAAGAGCGAGGTTACGATGCCGATAGGAATCTCAAATGTAAAAATAAGTCTTGAAAAATTGTCGCAAAATAGCAAAAATATCCCGCCGATGAGCGCCGAGCTACCTAGCACCGCGCGGTTATCCGCTCCGAAAATAAAGCGCGCAATGTGCGGCACGATAAGCCCTATCCAGCCGATGATGCCCGCAATCGTAACGCTAAGCGCACTTACAAAAGTGGCGATTAATATAAAGAAAATTTTCACTCTTTTTACGTCGACGCCGAGGCTTTTGGCTTCTTCTTCGCCGAGGCTTAGCGCATTTAGATATTTGCCGCTAAAAGCTAGAAGTAAAATGCCCGCAAACATCGGCAAAATCGAGATTTGCAAAAAACTCTTCGAAGCAAAACCAAGACTTCCCATTAAAAAATAAGTAATGCTAGGAAGCGTGTCATTGGGATCGGCGGCGTATTTTAGCACGGATAGAAGCGAGGTAAAAAGCGAGCCGCTGATGACGCCGCCAAGCACTAGCACGATGACACTACCGCCGCGCGAATACAGCACCGAAACGCCAAGCGCAAAGATAACGGCGGCAAATCCGAACACAAAAGTGCTAAGCTGGATTAGAATTTCGCTTAGTCCAAAATACATCCCGAGCCCCGCGCCAAAGCCCGCCCAGCTTAAAACTCCCAGTATTGAGGGGCTAACAAGCGGATTAACGAACATCGCTTGATACGCTGCACCCGAGATTGCCAAAGACGCGCCGATAAGCACGCAAGCCAATACGCGCGGCAGGCGAATTTGCGTAATTAACGTGTGAATTACGTTATAGTTTTCTAAATTTTCTCCCTTTACAATTGCGCTAAGATAGTTTAAATACTCACTTGCGCCAAAGCCGTATTTGCCGAGCAGAAGCGAGATCAAAATCGCCGCCGCCAAAAGCGCAAAAAGAAAAACGAAAGCTTTTTTACTCATTTTGGCTCGTTTTTATAGATGTTTGCGCGCTTTTTGGGATTTTTAAAAGTCGAAATCTAAAAAAACGCAAGCCTTTTGGAGTCAAAAGGGCTAAAAAATCCATTATCACAAGCGTTATTTTGATCATAAAAGAGACGATAATGTTTTGCATTAAAGCTTTTTAATTTAAGCTTACTTCG
>JAJQAF010000008.1 GCA_021203945.1 Campylobacter sp. | reverse complement strand
AATTTTATACCCAAGAAAGCTCCTTAGTTCCCGAAATAAAATCGAAAGTAGAAGCTATTTTCGCACCCAAAATTGCGCCCGACGAATATAAAAACGAATTTGAAACGATAAAAAAAGTCGTTAAAAACTTAAAACCTTGCCAAGATTACGACGAATTTAAAGAAGAACTAATGAGCGCGAGCGGTCTAAAGGGCAAAAATTTCTTTATGCCTCTTCGTCAATTATTAACGGGCGAGCTTCACGGACCCGAGCTTAGCGAGCTTTATCCGCTAATCAAAGACGATCTGACAAGCATAACGGCTTAAAATTTAGGAGAAAAAATGATACTTTCCACTCTTCTTTCGGCAATCGCAAACATACTTCATATGGTCATAACCGTTTATATTTGGGTCATTATCGTTTCGGCGCTTTTAAGCTGGGTCAAGCCCGATCCTTATAATCAAATCGTGCAGCTGCTTTGGCGACTTACCGAACCCGTTTATGCTTTGATTAGACGATTTATCCCGACGATTTTCGGCGGTATAGACCTAGCGCCGCTCATCGTGCTGCTCGCGCTTGAATTTTTAGATCAATTTTTAGTAAGGCTCTTGCTTGGTTTTGCTTCGTCCGTTTAGCATTTTTTTGCTACTCGCTCTAATGGCGTCGGCTAAAATTTTAAGCTATGAACAACTAAAAGACGAGCCGAAAAGCCTTGCGAAAGATTATTACATAAATCGATTGATTAATGAGGGTAATTATACAAAAGATCAAATTAAAGCCCTTTCAAAGGACGTTTATCGTCGTGCCGGTCTAGTGCAAAAATCAATAGATAAAATTTTACCTCCCGCGCCAAAACCAAGTCCGTGTCGCGGCGTGAATGCAAAAAATATCCTTGACGCAAATATTACTTGCCAAAATATGCTTGGCACGATTAGCTTCGGGCTGAAACTAAACGCCAAAACCCGCACCGATTTGGCGGCAAAGCTTGCCGTTTCTTATCCGCAAAAAGCCCAAATGCTGCTAGATTTAAATGAAGAAAATCCGGCGCTAGAATTTGCCAAAAACGGAAATACTCAAAATTTTATGGCGCTTTTTTATGCAGGCAACGCCGCACAAACCGTGAAATTTTTTAGCGCTGAATTCGACGCCGATTTTATGAACAAATTTTACGGCGAAAAAGGTTTTACAGCACTTTTAAACGATCTAGTTATAAACAAAAAATACGACTCTTTTAGACAAAATTTTCTCAAAATAGACGAAAATTTGACCGAGAAAAACGACGCTTTTATGCTCGGCATAAACGCCTTGACGCTTGATCAAGACGATATGGCGTTTAAATTTTTCTCCCGTGCGAAAGCTACGTTCGAAAGAGATTGGCAAAGAGACAATGCCGCGTTTTGGCTCTATCTTATTAGCAAAGATGAGGCTTATTTAAACGAACTTGCCAAAAGCGGCGATGTAAATATCTACTCGCTTTACGCTAGAGATTTGGCAAACGGCGAACCTTTTGAGGTGATAGTTCCGCGTCCCGCCAAAGAAAAACCTGAAAATTTCGATGTTACCGATCCGCTTTTATGGGTCAAAACCGCCGCGCTCGCAAAGGATATGAACGCCACGGAGGCAAGCCGATACGCACAACGATTTTATACTAAAGAAAGCGTCGGCGCGTATGCGTATTTTATGCAAAAGGCGGCGGGCTGGAGCAAACACTATTTTTTAATGCCTCAATCTTTGGAAATTGACGACGCCAATGTAACGCGAAAATCGATGATCTATGCGCTAGGTAGGCAAGAAAGCCTATTTATTCCTAGCGTAATCTCTACGTCTTACGCGATTGGAATGATGCAATTTATGCCGTTTTTGGCAAATGCCATCGGCAAAAAAGAACTCAAAATCGAAAATTTCGATCAAGATGATTTGTTTAAACCGGATATTGCCTTTAAATTTTCAAATCATCACTTAAATTATCTTGAAAAATTTCTTTATCATCCGCTATTTATCGCATATGCTTACAACGGCGGTATCGGTTTTACTAAAAAGCTAATAACGCGCGAAGATATGTTTAAAGAGGGGAAATACGAGCCGTTTTTATCTATGGAGCTAGTGCCCGTTACGGAGACTAGAAATTACGGTAAAAAAGTGCTTGCAAACTACGTGATTTATAGCGCTCTTATGGGTTCCAATATAAGGATTTCGCAACTTTTTGAAAGCCTAACGAAACCTTCTCTGACCGATAAATTTCGAACGAAAGAGTAAGTTTGTCGCTATCCTTGCTTGGGGCTGAAATTTCATAATACGCAGCCCACGGCATTTCAAATCCCACAAGCCCTAAAAGCTCGTCGCCATCGTCAAGCAATCTTAGCGATGTTGCGTTATTATCGCCATTTACCGTTATACTAGAAACGTCTATTTCATTTTCTTTCGGATTTATCGCGACTAAAAATTTTTCCTCGCCTTTAATTGAAATTTTACTTTGATATATCGGATTTAGGTAAGTCGCTACTATCAACGTTCGGTTTGTGTCTTTAATAATCTCGGTCTTGCTAGTATATGCCAAAAGCTCGTTTTTTAAGGGTTCATGAATGACGATCTTTTTATCGGAACAGCCGAAAAAACTTAACAAAAATACAAAAATAAATACAAAATTTCTCACCAAAACGACCTTATTTTTTAAAAATTTCATCGTATTTTAGC